>NZ_DASYHS010000220.1:0-18516 GCF_035998295.1 Arenibaculum sp.
CATTTCCCGAAGCCGTCTTCGAACACGCTTCCCTGCGGGACTACGTCGTTGCCGTCGCCAAAGCCGACTACGAGATGATCGCCTCGTACAGCTATGTGAAACGTGAACCTCTGGCGGTTCCGATCACGGCTTTTGCCGGCCAGGACGACGGCGAAGCGCCGCTCGACGGCATGGATGCGTGGGCGGACGAGAGTAAAGGCCCGGTCTCCTTCCTGACGTTTCCTGGCGAGCACCTCTTCGTCTATGACCATGTCGAGACGGTCGCCCCGATCCTTGTCGGCCGCCTAAGCGCTTCCTGAAGCGATATCCATCCCACGGCCGCCGATCGGGCCCTGCATGGCCGCGGTGCGCCGCCCTCCGGTGAAGCACGGAACGACTAGGCCGTCCTGGCGAAGGCGATGCCGTGCCGCGCCCGCTCCACCGCGTCGCCCGGGAGGCAGGGCACGCCCGCCTCGCAACGCGAGCTTCCTCTAAAATTCCTTGCAAGTCGAATACAATGGTAGTTCACTTCTCCTTGCTCGCAAGCTATACGGTTTCCACGACGTCCGAACAGCGTGCGGCTCTTCCAGGAAGGAAGGAAAATCAAGTAAAAATTCCAGGAAATTCCTGGCCTCCATTCTACCTCATCGGGAATTTTCTTCATATAGGCCTCATTACCCATCGATCGACCGTGGCGTCAGTAGTTGTTCCATTGCAATCTGAATGGAATTGGCTGACTCCGGAGGAATATCGATGGACGGTAGGAAAGAGATTGTTCTCAATCTACAGTTTGTTGACGGCATGTCTCCGCCTGTCAGTCAAAGACAGATGGTCTCTATGCTTTCGTTTCAGCTCAGCACTCTGCCGAGAACGACGCAAGACACCGTTGAAGAGCACGCCCCCGTCGTTTTCCCATTGTCCGACTGCGACCGCCTGGTGGTCATCATCAGCGCGAACATGAAAATAGAAGAATTGCGGCGCGACAACGAGATCTTCACCGAACAACCGTGCAAACTCACGAGCCGCGAATACGAGATTTCCCGGATGGTGAAGGTGGGAATGACAAACAAGGAGATCGCACGAGAGCTGAACATCAGCCCGTCGACGGTAAAAAATCATATCCAGAACATACTGGGGAAGTTGAGCATCGATCGCCGAACGCGGATCCAGAACTTCGTTTGAGCGCCTTGGCTTCTGCCGGGAGGCTCATCGCCAAGCTGGGCGTCGCGTTGACGAAGGCCGTCCCCGATCCAACGGTCGATTTCGAGGCTGCTCTCCCTCGATCCTTACCGTCCGTAGCCGCGAGGGCGGATGCCACGCGAGCGGATGTCGTTTGGAAGGGCGCGCGACTGCCGGCCGGCATCTGCGGTCGGATCGCGCTCGCCCCAGGCACCGGGCGCGCCGAGACGGCCGGCATGGGCCGGTTCGCAAGCGTTGGGTTTTACTAGGGAAATGGCGGACCCGATACGATTCGAACGTACGACCTCTGCCTTCGGAGGGCAGCGCTCTATCCAGCTGAGCTACGGGTCCTGCTGTCGAGGCGCAGACCTTACTGCAAAGGGCCGCCCCGTGCAAAGCCCTCTTTTGGGCATCGTCACGCGAACACGGCGGAGCGGCCAGTGCCGAAATCGTGCCCGACCGCCAGGGCGATCGAAGACGGAGTCGCCCAGCAATAGAACGAGACGCATCGGCGTTTCGGCCGCAATCCCTTCGCTTGGAGGACCTGGCCCCGGCCGGGTGGCCGGGGCCGTCCCTCAGGCATCAACGCTTCCAGATCGGCTCGCCGAGGTTGACGTCCTCCTCGTCGGTCAGGGCGCCGCCGGCGGCACCCGCGGCACCGCCGAGCAGCGCGCCCTCGACGACGCCGCCGCCCGTGACCGCGCCGAGCGCGCCGCCGGCCGCGGCACCCAGGCCACCGCCGCTGAGCGCCCGCTCCTGGGTGGTGTTGCCGCAGGCCGCAAGCGCTCCGGTCGCGGCGAAGGCGGCCGCGATCATCAACATCCTCATGATCCCGTCTCCCTTGTGATGGGTCCGGTAGCCTCAACAGGAGGGTAAGGGGCAACGTTCCGAGCCCGTGCCCTCCGCCATCGGGCCCCTTGGCGCGGCGGCGTTTCCGTCGCATTCTCGCTGCGGCGCCCCGGCATCGGGCAGGCGGCGCCGGAGCACGGGATCGGGGACATGAAGGCGCGGGTGAAATGGGTGGAAGGCAAGACCTTCCTGGGCGAGTCCGGCAGCGGCCACGCCGTCGTGATGGACGGCGCGCCGGAGGCCGGCGGGCGCAACCTCGGGGTCCGGCCGATGGAGATGCTGCTGCTCGGCCTCGGTGGCTGCAGCGCCTTCGACGTCGTGCTGATCCTCGAGCGCAGCCGCGAACCCGTGACCGACTGCTGGGTCGAGCTCGAGGCGGAGCGGGCCGAAGCCGACCCCAAGGTGTTCACCCGCATTCACATGCATTACGTCGTGACCGGGCGCGGCCTCGCCTCCGCCAAGGTTGAGCGGGCGATCGCGCTGTCGGCTGAGAAATACTGCTCGGCCTCCCTGATGCTCGGCAAGTCGGCCGAGATCACCCACGACTTCGAGTTGCGCGACGCGGCGGCATCGACCTGACGGCCGGCACGCAACGCCTGCGGCCCCGGCGCGTTGTCCCCGGCAGGTAGAATCACAGGGGACCGCCAATGCCCGTCGATCCGAGCGCCGTCGACCGACTGCTCGCGCTGGGCCGCCGCCAGGGTTTCGTGACGACGGCACAGATCGACCGCGAGCTGCCGGTCGACGAGCTGACCGAGGTCGAGATCGCGGAGATCGTCGACCGCCTGGAGCGCGCGGGCATCCCGGTCGAACTGGACGAGGGAGTGAGCACCGAACGGCCGGGCGGCCCGGCGGACGGACCGGACGGGCCGCCCGTGATCCGGCTGCGCGAGGACGACGGCGGGCGCAAGCCGCCCCCTCCCCGGCCGGCACGCCCCGCCGATTCCGGCCCCGGCCGGCCAAGCGAGGGGGAGGGCCAGGACGCGGTCGGCACGCAATCCTCCGGCCGGGGCGCGGCCCGGACGCTGGCGGCGGTCGCGATAGTGGCCGCCGTTGCGATCGCGATCGTGGTATTCCTGCTCGCGGCGGCGTGAGCCCCTCGCCCGGCGCGCGGACCCCGGCTAGACTGACCGTTCCCGAAGCCGGACCCCCCCATGCCCAGCCAGAGCACCGCGACCGCCGCCCCGCTGTCCACGCCGCTATCCACGCCCCTGCCGAGGCCCTTGCCCACGCCGATCCCCGCCGCGCCTCCTCCCGGGACGGTGCTGCACGGCATCGGCTGCCTGCTGGGCGCGGTGCTCCTGTTCGCGGTGATGGACACGCTGATCAAGGGACTGTCCCCGGATTTCGGCACGTTCCAGATCATCTTCTTCCGCTCGCTGTTCGCGCTGGTGCCGATCGGCTTCGCCGTCATGCGGGCCGGCGGGCCGGCGGTGCTGAGGACGCGCCGGCCCGCCGGCCACGTGCTGCGCTCGCTCGTCGGGCTGGGCGCGATGATCAGCTTCTTCGCCGCCCTGCGCTACATGCCGCTGGCCGACGTCTACGCGATCAGCTTCGCCGCCCCGCTGTTCCTCACCGCGCTGTCGGTGCCGGTCCTGGGCGAGGCCGTGGGCTGGCGGCGCTGGACCGCGGTCCTGGTCGGCTTCGCGGGCGTGCTGGTGGTGATCGGGCCGACCAGCGGCGTCTTCTCCCCGGTCGCCCTGCTGGCGCTGGCCGGCGCGTTCTTCTATGCGCTCGCCATGCTCCTGGTGCGCCGGCTCAGCCGGACCGAGGGCAACGCGACGATCGTCCTCTACTTCACCCTGACCTGCGTCGCCGCCGGCGGCATCGGCATGATCCCGGACTGGGTCACCCCCGAGCGGCCCGGACAGGTCGCGATGCTGATCGGGGTCGGGATCGTCGGCGGCATGGCCCAGCTCCTGCTCACCAATGCCTTCCGGCTGGCGCCTGCGGCCGTGATCGCGCCGCTCGAATACACGGCGCTGTTCTGGGGCCTGCTGTTCGGATGGATGTTCTTCGGCGAGTTGCCGACCGAGGCCCTGCTGCTCGGCGGCCCCCTGATCGTCGCGAGCGGCCTCTACATCCTCCACCGGGAAACCCGCCGCCGGGCACAGCGGACGCCGGAGGCGACGCCAGACGCACCGGCCGCGAAAGGAGACGCCCCATGAGCACGAGAACGGTCCCGAAGGCCGAGCTGCACGTCCATCTCGAAGGCACGGCGCCGCCCGAGCTGGTGCGGCGCCTGGCCGCGCGCAACGGGCTGTCGCTGCCGGCGCATCTGTTCACCGATGCCGGCCGCTTCCACTGGACCGACTTCCTGCATTTCCTGAAGGCCTACGACGATGCGGCGCAGGCGATCCGCACGGCCGAGGACTACCGCGACGTCACCTACGACTATCTCGCGCGCTGCGCCGGCGAGGGGGCGGTCTATGTCGAGGTGATGTCCTCGCCGGACCACGCGGCGCTGGCCGGCCTCTCCTTCGCCGGGCATCTGGAGGGGATCGCCGAGGGCATCGGGCGGGCGCGCGACGAGTTCGGCATCGAGGCGCGCCTGATCGTCACCTGCGTGCGCCATTTCGGGGTGGAACGCGCGCTGGAGGTCGCGCGCGCCTGCGTGCGCCACCCGCACCCGCTGCTGACCGGCTTCGGCATGGGCGGGGACGAGAACGCTGCCCCCGCCTCGGCCTTCTCGCGGGCGTTCCGGATCGCCCACGAGGAGGCCGGCCTCGCCTGCACCGTCCATGCCGGCGAGGCGGCCGGGCCGGACAGCGTGCGCGACGCGCTGGACGGGCTGCCCGTCAGCCGCATCGGCCACGGGGTGCGCGCGATCGAGGACCCCGACCTGCTCCGGCGCATCCATGAGGAAGGCATCGTCCTGGAGGTCTGCCCGACCAGCAACCTGCGCACGCGGGTCTACGACTCGTTTGCCGAGCACCCGCTGAACCGCCTCGCCGAAGCGGGCTGCCGGGTCACGCTCAACAGCGACGACCCGCCCTATTTCGACACCACCGTCGGCCGCGAATACGCGGTCGCGGCGGAGCGGTTCGGCTGGGACGCCGCGCGGCTCCTGGAGGCGACTCGAACCGCGATCGAGGCGGGTTTCGTCGACGAGGCGACGCGCACGCGCCTGATGGAGCGGATCGGACGGGAGCCCGGCCCCGCCGTTTCCCGCTGATCGCATTGCGAAGCGTGCCGCATTCATCAGGTTGCGCCGAGTCCTCTCGCCTAAGGCGCAGGAATGGAACTATGATGAATGGCAGAGAGTTCCTTCCGGGGAGTTGCCGAGCAATGTTCAACCGATCGCCCATCGGTGAACCCGCATCGCTCCAGATGCTGGACGCGAGCTATCGCGCGATCTGGGAGAACGCGACGATCGGCATCTACCGCTCCTCTCCGGACGGGCGGCGGCTGCACGCCAACCCCGCCCTGGTGCGGCTGAACGGCTATGCCAGCGAAGCCGAGATGCTGGCGGCGGTGAGCGACATCGCCGCCGAATGGTATGTCGACCCGGACCGGCGCGCCGACTTCATGCACGAACTGGAGACCAGGGGCTTCGTCGAGGACTTCCGCTCGGAGGTGTTCCGCCACCGCACGCGCGAGCGCATCTGGGTGTCCGAGAACGCCTGGGTCGTGCGCAGCGACGAGGGGCGGACCTTGTATTTCGAAGGCACCGTCAGCGACATCACGGTCCAGGTCCGTACGCTGCACGCGCTGCAGGAGAGCGAGGAGCGCTTCCGCGACTTCGCCGACACGGCATCCGACTGGTACTGGGAAACCGGCCCCGACCACCGCTTCACCTACATGTCCGACCGTATCCGGGCGTTCGGGGTCGAGCCCGCGGCGCGCATCGGCAAGCGGCGGATCGACATGATGGCCGATCCGGCCGATCCGCGCTGGCAGAACCACCTGCAGACGCTGGAGCGGCACGAACCTTTCCGCAACTTCACCTACCACATGAAGCTCGGCGACGAGGCCCCCCACCACCTCTGCGTCAGCGGCAAGCCGATCTTCGCGCCCGACGGCACGTTCCGCGGCTATCGCGGCAGCGCGCGCGAGGTGACGGAACAGGTCGAGGCCGAGGAGAAGCTCCAGCAGGCGCTGCGCCAGGCCGACGCCGCCAACCGGGCCAAGACCGACTTCCTCGCGAACATGAGCCACGAGTTGCGCACGCCGCTGAACGCGATCATCGGCTTCGCGGAGGTGATGAAGGACGAGCTGCTGTCGCCGGACCGCTATCCCGAATACGCCCGGCACATCCACGACAGCGGCGTCCACCTGCTGGCCCTGATCAACGAGATCCTCGACATGTCGAAGATCGCGGCCGGCAAGATGACCCTGGAGCCGGAGGCGGTCGCCCCCGCCAACGCGGTCGACCGGGCGGCGGCCATGGTGGCGATGCGGGCCGAGCGCTCGAACATCCGGCTGACGACCATGGTCGAGGAGAACCTGCCGGCGCTGCGCGCCGACCCGGTCCGGCTCGGCCAAATCCTGCTGAACCTGCTCTCGAACGCGGTGAAGTTCACCTCGCCGGGCGGGACGGTGACGCTGGCCTGCCGGCGCGCCGGCGTCGACCAGCTGCTGATCGAGGTCGCCGACACCGGGATCGGGATGGCGCCGGAGGAGGTGCATCTCGCGCTCCAGCCGTTCGCACGCGTCCAGCAGAGCAACGGGCGGCGCTACGAGGGGACCGGCCTCGGCCTGTCGATCACCCGCAGCCTGGTCGAGCTGCATGGCGGCTCGCTCGAGATCCGCAGCGAACGCGAGCGGGGCACGGTCGCGCGCGTCCTGCTGCCGCTCGAGGTGGAGTGCCTCGCCGTCGGCTGAGCAGAGCCGGCTGAGCAGGGCGGCGGGCGCGGCCGGGCGCCCCCCGCTCCGTCACGCGACGCGGCATATCCTGGCCCCGAACGCCTCCATGCGCCCGACCACGTAGGCGGGGTCGAGCAGGGTCTCCGGCAGATGGAGCCCCGGCCCCGCGGGTCCGCCTCCCGCAAGCCCGACCAGCCGTTCGATCGCCAGCGCCCCCCCCCTGGCCGCTCATCCGCGCATGGACCTCGTCATCGGCGATCTCGTAGCGGAAACGGCCGGTAGTCCCGTCGTTCCTCTCGCCGACGATCTCGATCACGACCTCGTGCCGCGGGCGGTCATCACCGGCACCGTCTGGCGAGAGTGGCGCCCCCTCCCAGATGCTAACCTAGCAGCAGAACCGCGGAGCGCGCCGATCCGCAGCATTGGAGTGCTACCGCCGGCCCTATCTCGAACGGATATCCCTATTGACCTCAAGTCCGGTCGAGGCTCGAGGCTGGGGACATTCCACGGGCCCGGCGTCTTCCCGTCCAGCCCGCCCACCCAGGTCGAGAAAGGGCCGGAGCCGCATGTCGTCAGATCCCGTCGCACAGGGCCGGAGCGTCGCCGCATCGGCGTTCGGCCTCCTGGCCCTGTGCGGGTTCCTCTTCGCGGGCCGGATCATGATATCCAAGGCCGCCCTGTCCGCCGGCGCCCAGCCGTTCCAGCTCGGCGTCCTCGGCCATCTGGGGGCGGGGCTGTGCCTGCTGCCGTGGCTTCTCGCGTCCGGGCGGACGATCCCGGCCGGGCGGCGGCACCTGATCCTCTATGGGGTGCTGGGACTGGTGAGCGTCGCGTTCCCGACGGTCCTGTCCTACCTGGTGGTCCAGCGGGTCGGACCGGCCTACACCGCGACGGTCTATTCGCTGTCGCCGCTGCTGACCATGGCCTTCGCGGCAGGGCTCGGCATCGAGCGGCTGTCCTTGCGCCGGCTCGCCGGCATCGGGATCGGCTTTCTCGGAATGGCGACGCTGGTGCGCCAGCAGTTCTTGCAGATCGACACGGGCCAGCCCCTGTGGGTGGTCTTCGGGCTGGCGATCCCCGCCAGTGCCGCGGCCGGCAACATCATCCGGTCGGCGTACTGGCCGAAAGGGGCCTCGGCGCTCGCCTTCTCCTGCGGCACGCTGTTCGCCTCCACTCTGGCGATCGCGGCGATGGCCCCCGTATTCGAGGCGCCGCTGGGGTGGCGCTTCTCCGATCCCGGGATCGGTTTCTGGACGGCCTGCCTGATCGGCGTCTCCGCCCTGTCCCTGGTCCTGAACTTCCGCCTGCAGCAGGTCGGCGGTCCGGTCGTGTTCAGCCAGATCGGCTACTGGGGAACGGGGTTCGGCGTCCTGCTGGCGGCCGTCCTGTTCGGCGACGTGCTGACATGGCTATCCCTGGCCGGCCTGTGCTGCATCGTCGCTGGCGGCGTCCTGGCCAGCCACCGCTGATACGGCGGCACCGACACCACGGGCCCGCTCGGCGCCCGGTCACGCGGGAGCGGGTACGGGGTCCCGGTGCGTCCGGGTCATGTAGAACAGGAGCAGCAGGGCCGGCAGGGCGGTCGCCGACGTGAAGAGATAGTAGCCGAACCAGCCGAACGCCTCGACGAACCAGCCGCTCGAGGCGGCCAGCGTATCGCGGGCCAGTGCCGCGAAGCTGGTCAGCAGCGCGTACTGCGTCGCCGTGTAGCCGCGATTGCACAGCGACGACAGATAGGCGACGAAGGCCGCGGTCCCCATGCCGCCCGACACGTTCTCGACCGTGATGACCACGCTCAGCGCGCCGATGTCGTAGCCGACCTGGGACAGCCACGCGAAGCAGAGATTGGAGGCCATCTGCAGGAAGCCGCAGACCAGCAGGCTCCTCACGATGCCGAGCCGGCCGACCATCAGGCCGCCGACGAGGCCGCCGCCGATGGTCGCGATCAGCCCCATCGCCTTGGTGACGTTGGCGATCTCGATCTTGGAGAACCCCATCTCGAGATAGAAAGGGGTCGCGAGCGCCCCCGCCATCACGTCGCCGAGCTTGTAGAGCGCGACGAACAGCAGGATCGACAGCCAGGCCGGCCGCCGGGCGAACTGGGAGAACGGCTCGACCACGGCCCCGCGGAACCAGAGCGCCAGCCGCTCCAGGCGGGACCGCGCCGGCCCGCCCAGCCCGGGCGCCGCGGCGGGCGGCGGCGGTGCCGGTTCGGGCGCCAGCAGGACGGTCGTCATGCCGACCACCATAAGGGCGGCCATCGACAGATAGGCGATATGCCAGTCGAAGAAGGTGGCGACGTAGAGCGCGCCCGCCCCGGCGGCCAGCATGCCGAGCCGGTAGCCGAGCACGATCGTGGCGGCCCCGGCCCCCTGCTGGTTCTCGTCCAGGATCTCGACGCGGTAGGCGTCCAGCACGATGTCCTGGCTGGCGCTGCAGAAGGCGACGGCCACGGCCAGTGCGGCGAGCTGCAGCGTCTGGGTCTGCGGATCGGTGACGGCCATGGCCGCGAGCGACGCCACGAGGCCGAGCTGCGTCAGCAGCGCCCAGCCGCGCCTCTGGCCGAAAAGCCGGGTCAGCGCGCCCAGCGGCATGCGGTCGACCAGCGGCGACCACAGGAACTTGAACGAATACGGCAGGCCGACCAGCAGGAACAGGCCGATCGACGTCTTGTCGATGCCGCTCTCGCTGAGCCAGGCCGTCAGCGTTGAAAAGGTCAGGGCGAGCGGCAGGCCGCTCGAAAAGCCCAGGAACAGGATGGCGAGGATGCGCCCATCCAGGTACGGCCGGAACAAGGAAAGCGGGTCTCGGGACATGTGCCGATCGGGGTCTGGTGCCGGAGTTCGGGGTGCGCGAGTGCGACAGCGGTCGGACTCGGGATCATTGGCCGTCTGGGGGCGCATCGCTCCTCGGCTGGCACCGGGCCTTGCCGCCGGGTGCTGAATGCAGACCCCATAGTTGTAGACCGTGGCGACGAACCGGGGAAGGGCTTCGGCCTCTCCCGACCGCCCGACGGCCCGCGCAGGCTCCTGCGGCTGCAAAAATGCTACAGGGGCCGCGAGGGCGGGCCTGCGCGGTATCGATAGGCTGCGCGCCGGGGCTGCCCACCCTGGAGGCCGGCCAACCGGCGGTCGTCCCGAACGGGTGCCGGCAGATCATTCGGCTAACATCTGCCTGATCGGGGCCGCCGGGCGGCGGCATGCCCTAGGCTGGCCGTTGAAAGAAATGGAACGGAGGAACGCGGCAGCGGAGGTATGCCATGCTGAGAGGTGCTTATCTGATCCTGGCGGGGACCGTCATCGCACTGCCCCTGACGCCCGAGGGCCTCGCCGACGGTCCGTGGTGGCCTGCGCCGGCGGTCACGGGTACGTCGTCCGGCGAGCGCTACCATGCCGTCGAGCCCCGTCTCGCCGACATCATCGAGCGCCGGGAGAAGGCCTGGAAGGCGGCGGCCGCCCAGGACTACGACCGGCTCCAACACCGCAGCGCGCGCCTGAACCGCCTGCTCGACAGCGCGATCGGCGTGCTCGTCGAGGGTGAAGCGACCCGCGCGCGCCGGCAGATCCGCGACCTGGAGGATGATCTGCGGACGCAGACCGGCGAGCTGGCGCGCCTGCGGACCGCGCTGGTGAACGCACCGGCTTCCGGCTGCGCAGATTCAGGCGGTTCGCTGGTCCAGGACGTGAAATGCGCCCTGATGCCCGATGCCCGGACCTCCCTGCAGGCGGATATCCGCGCCGTCGAGCGCCGGGTCGCCGAGCTGCGGGCCGAGCGCACGCGCCTCCTCTCGGACCTCACCGGCTCGCTGCAGGCGCTCGGCATCGCGCTGCCGGCCTCGGATCTCGAAGCCCTTCTGGTCCTGGTCAGCGCCGATCGCCTGATCGACACCTATGCCGCCTATCGAAGCCTGGCCCAGGTCAACGCCGCCTTGATCCGAGCTGCCGAGGCCGCCGACGGCGACATCGAGGTCCTCAAGCGCTACTACGGTTTCCATGTCGTCCTGGTGGAGATCTGCCTGCACCTGCACGAGGCCTTCCTGGAGGAAATCGAAGGCAAATGGCTCCCGCGCCTAGCGGTGCTGCGGAGCGAAGCCGAGGCGGCCGGCCAGCAGGCACGACGGTTGCTCGCCCGGGAGGATGCGCCCGAGCTGCGGGCCCGCCTGAGCGCCAACGTCGATGCGAACGGCCTGTCGATCCAGGCCGCCGACCTTTACGCCGAGCATCTGCGCGACCAGGCGCGCACCGCCACCGAGCGTTGGGCCGGCTTGTACCGCCGGCACCAGGTCGCCCTGAACACCTATCGGACCGTCGCCCTCCAAGGCGACGTGCTGTCGGTCATGCGGCAGTCGAACCGCGGCTTCGCCGAGTTGGTACGCCTCGAGTTGCCGCCGTTGCGCGACTTCGAATCCACGGCGCTGCGCGATGCCGTCGCCGAACTCAGCGAGCGGCTGCGCCTTTCCAAACTTTGAGCCACGGCGCCCATCATGCCGTAGGGAGGGCGTCCGTCAGGGAGGCGTCCGAAGAATATCGCGCTCGCCGGAGATGCGCCCCTGGTACAGCGACCAGGAGACGCCGACGGCGAGCACCAAGGTGGCCCAGAACAGCAGCATGTACGTCGTGATCTCGACATCGGCCAGTTCGAACAGGTCGAGCCCGGCTCCCAGGGCCAGCATCATCACGATGCACGTCAACGCCGCCGTGACGCCGAAATAGCCGAGCGAAAGGAATGCCATGCGCATGATCGCGAGCGCCGCGATCAGCAGCAGAACGCCGGTGAAGGCCAGCAGCGGCGACACCTCGCCGGCATCGCGGACCCAGTGGAAATAGGAGTTGCCGCTGGGGTTGTAGCTGGCGAACACCACCGTGGCGCACAGCAGCCACCGCTTGAACAGCATGGCCAGCGGCTTGATCGGGTAGGTCTTGCCGAGTCGGGGCATCGGGGACGGCTCATTGGCGAAAGGCCGGAGCGGCTTGCGTTCACCGTGAACGGAAAACCGCCTCAACCCGCTGATTGTGGATCGGACCGCGTCACAGCGGCGAGGTCAGCGTGATGTCGGTCGAGTCGACCTGTCCGCTCAACCGGTTGCGCAGATGCGACCATGAGATACCAGCGCCGTAGACGCCGCCCAGGATCAGCAGCAAGGTCAGCACGAAGACGCGCGGGCTCTCGATGTCGAGCCAGCGCTGGTCTACCAGCACCCAGGCCATCGAACCGAACAGCGCCGTCAGGAGCCCGATTCCAACCGGCCCGAGCGAGCGGACCGACGCCAGCACGAAGACGACATGCAACGTGACGAGCGTCAGACCGGCCAGCGCCTTCAACGACGCGGACCCGTCGGTCTCCACGATCCAGTGGTAATAGGACATCGCGTAGGGGTTGTAGCTGCCGAGCACGATCAGCAGCCCCGCCACCAGCCGCATCGAAAGATCCAAGAAGCCGAACTCGCGCGGCATGTCCACTCCCCGAACAGCATCGACGGCGAACCCGCCGCTTTTCTTGCGTCCGTTGCCCCGTGCTCTTCGGCGCAGCATATCGCGGTTGCGGGAAAGAGGCTACCCCTCTAGTATATCTCAAACGGGTTAACGCCGAATTCGGCGAGCCACGATATCGAGAACAAGTACCGACGCTTCGAGTTGGCTAACAGAAGCGGAAATACTTACATCGGCACGATCAGGGATGAACCATGAGCTCGGCCACGAAGATCATGATCACAGCCCTGCTCTCACTTGGGTTCGTTCTGGGCCTGATCACGCTGCTCAACTACTTCAAGTTTGAGTCGTCCCTTGCTGCACTGACGGATCGGCGACTTGCCGTGATCGCCGATAATACTCAGGACTCGATCGAAGCCGCCGTAAACCTCGGACTGAACCTGCAGAACCTAGAGAGCGCGCCGGCCGTCCTGCAGCGCGCCCGCGCGCAGGACGGCCGGATCGAAGCGCTGCATGTTTTCGGCGCCGACGGCCGCATCCTCTATTCGACCGGCACCGGGGCCGTCGGCGACGCGATCGATCCCGCCTGGCTGAGCGCCGCGCGCCAGACGGGCGCGCGGAGTTGGCGGGTGTCGACGGACACGGCCCTGGTGACCGGCCGGCGGCTCGATTCCAGCTTCGCGCAAGGGATTGGCGGGCTGGCCCTGGTCTACCCGGTCGCCGACGGCGCGATGCGGGTCGCGGCGATGCGCGACGATCTGATCGGGGCGGCCCTGCTGATCCTGCTCGCGTTCACGCTGCTCGGCGCGGTCGGCACCACCCTGGCCTTGCGCCATGTCGGCCGGCTGTTCTCCGGCCTGACGCACGCCGTCGAGGACACCGGGAGCGGCGCGTCCGGCAGCCGCATCCCACCGTCCCTGCAGGCGGTCGCCGCAAGCCTGCAGACCAACCTGGCCCAGGCCCGGGACCAGCTCGACGACATGGAAGCCATTCTCGCCGCCGCCGGGGGACCCGACCGGCGACCGGCGACAGGCGACGCCGGTGCCCACGGGCCGGTGGTGCGTGGCGTCGGAGCCGGCGAATGACCGGCCGGACGACCGATTTCGCGCATCCGCCGGCACCCGAGGCCGGGCATACCGATACCGCGACCTCGCTCATGGTGCGCCTGCGGATCCGCGTCCTGATCGTGACCCTGGCGCTGATCGTCGGCGCGGCCGCGGCGCTGTCCGTCGTGGCCCACCGCCTGTTCGAGCAGCAGCTCGCCCCCGAGGTAACGCGCCAAGCGGCGACGGTCGCCGAGTTCCTGGCCGCCGACGTCGAGCGGGCGCTGGGCTACGGCATCGCGATCGAGGATCTGGTCGGCGTCACCGAGCATTTCGAACGGGCCAGCGCGCCCCATCCCGAAATGGAGTATGTCGCGCTCCACGATACCGGCGGAAAGTTGCTGCAGGCGATCGGCCCGAAGACCCGCGACAGCGCGGACCCGGCCGTCGAAAGGATGGTGAAGCGGCAGATGGCGGCCGGCGGGACGGGCTTCGGGGAAGTCACCCATACGCACGAGTACTACATCGTCATGGCACCGGTCCGGCACGATGGCCGGGTGGCGGGCATCATCTCGATCGGTGTCGACGCCTCCTTCGTCCAGACGCAACTGGCGGACCTCGCCTACGACATCGTCATCATCCTGATGGTGGCCCTCTTCATCGCCTTCGAGATCCTGGTCGCGGTGACGGCCGGCGTCTTCACCCCGTTGCGGGAGCTGTACGAGCTGACGCTGCAAGCGGCGGCCGGCAATCTCGGCCGCCGCGTACCCGCCTGGGCCACCGGCGAGGCGGGTGCCGCCGTCGCGCGCGTCAACGCCGTCCTCGGCTCGGTGCAGGACCGGTACCGGCGCATCGCCGCGGCAACCGACGGGACGGCGACGGCGCTGCAAGAACGGCTCCAGGAGATCGGGCGGCGCTTCGGACTGGACCGCCGGGAAGCCGGCGCGGCCGGCCGGCCGCTCTCGGCCGTCGACGCCCGCCTGCCGCTGTTCGTATTCGTGTTCGCCGAGGAGCTGCAGAAGTCCTTTCTGCCGCTGTACGTCAAGCAGCTCTACCGGCCGGTCGACTGGCTGTCGCCGGAACTGCTGATCGGCCTGCCGATCTCGGTCTACATGCTGGCACTGGCGCTGACGACGCCGTTCGCGGGGACCTGGGTCGACCGGCACGGCGCCCGGCGCATCTTCACGCTCGGCCTGATACCGGCGGTCGCCGGCTTCATCGGCTCGGCCTTCGCCGGCGACCTGTTCCAGCTGCTGGCGGCCCGCACGCTTACCGCGATCGGCTATGCGATGATCACGATCGCCGCGCAGGGCTACATCGCGCGCACGGCGGAACGGGCCGGCCGGGCGCAGGGCATGTCGGTGTTCGTCGGCGTCCTGATGGCGGGCAGCATCTGCGGCACCGCCATCGGCGGCATCGTGGCCGCCCGTCTCGGCTACGAGGTCGTCTTCCTGTTCGCCGCCGGGCTCGCGGCATTCGCCGGGGTGCTGGCCCTGCGCATGCTGTCGCCGGACCGGTCGCCGGCCGGCGGCGCCGATGCACCGGCGCGCCCGACGTTCCGCGACTTCGCCACCCTGCTCGGCAACCGACGGTTTCTCGCGCTGCTCCTGCTGTCGGCCATCCCGGCCAAGATCGTCCTGACCGGCTTCCTGTTCTACGCGGTGCCGCTCTACCTGACCGATCTCAGCGCCAGCGAGGCCGAGATCGGTCGCGTGATGATGCTGTATTCCCTCATGATCATCTTCGTCGGCCCCTGGGCCAGCCGCTTCGCCGACCGCAGCGGACGCGGCCGGATGCTGGTGTTCGCGGGAACGCTGGCCTCCGGCCTGGCGATGGTTCTGCTCGGCTGGTTCACCGACTTCGAGGGCGTGATCGTCGCGGTGGCGGTGCTGTCTCTCGGGCACGCGATATCGATATCGCCGCAGATCGCCCTGATCCCCGAGATCTGCCGGGCCGAGATCGAGCGGTTCGGCCAGACCACCGTACTGGGTCTGTTGCGCATGCTCGAGCGCGGCGGCAGCGTCCTCGGCCCGCTGCTGGTCGCCTACATGATCGCCAGCTTCGGCTACGCCGAGGGCCTCGCCTATACCGGCGGCGGCGTCGCCCTGCTGTCCCTGCTGCTGCCGTTGCTGATCGGGCGGCGGTCCCGTCCGTTCGGAGACGCTCCATGATCCGCCGCGCCGCCAAGACCGTCGGTTTCGCCCTGCTGATGCTGGCCGGAAGCCTCGGCCATGGAGTCGTTTCCGCCCAGCCCGCGCCGCCGCAAGAGCCCTACAAGGTCATGATGGTGCTGTGGCGGGGTTGCGAGGACGCATGCCGCGGCTTCCAGGACTATCTCGCCGGCCAGCGGATCCCCGTGGACTTCCTGGTCCGCGACGTCAACCAGGACCCGATGCGGTTTCCGAACCTGGTCGCCGAGGCTCGAGCCCTCGACGTCGACCTGGTCATGACCTGGGGCACGACCGCCACGCTCGGCATGGTCGGTCAGTACGACCATGTCGATCCGGACCTGCATCTGACCGACATTCCCGTCGTGTTCATGATCGTGACCGACCCCGTCGGCGCCCGCGTCGTGCCCGACCTGGAACGTTCGGGGCGCAATGTTTCGGGAACCCTCGTCGTGGTGCCCGAGGACGTGCAGATGCGGGCGATCCAGACCTATCGTCCGTTCAAGCGGCTCGGCATCATCTACAACACCGACGAGATCAATGCCGTCGTCAGCGTCGAGCGCGTGCGCAAGACCGCGGCGGAAACGGGACTGACGGTGGTGACGCGCGAGGTTCCCCTCGATGCGAACGGCCAGCCCGACCCGGACAGCCTGCCCGGCCTCGTCGAGGACCTCGCCGACGAGGTCGACCTGTTCTACATCGGGTCGAGCTCGTTCATTCTGGTCCACCGCGACGTCTTCACCCGTGCCGCGCTCGCCAGCGGCGTTCCGGTGGCAGCGGCCGGCGAGGTGCCGGTCGTCGAATCCGACGCCCTCATGGGCCTGGTCAGCCGGTACTACAATGTCGGCCGGCTGACAGCTGCGAAGGCCGAGCAGATCCTGGTCGAGGGCAAGGCCCCCGAGGACATGCCGATCGAGGCGCTGAGCCGGTTCTCCTTCATCGTCAACATGGAAGTAGCCCACGAGCTGAAGCTCTACCCGCCGCTCGGCCTGCTGCGCTTCGCGGAAGTGATAAAGGTCAAGCAGGGAGGCGCCCCATGAGGATTCTGATCTGCAGCAAGCGGGACCTCACCTCCGTGGTGATCCTCAACGACCTGCTTCGGCAACTGGGCGACCTGCCCGACTGCCGGTTCGGCCTGCTGCTGGCCGAACGGACCCGGCAGACGGAAACCGTCATTCCCGAACTGACACAGATCAAGTTCTACGAGCGCGACCTGCCCTTCGGCATCATCTTCCCGCTGCTGGACGCCACCGCCCCCGAGCGCCCCGAACTCCTGACGCTCAAGGCCCTGATCGGGCACCATCGCATGCCGACGGCGGTGGTCCGCGGCATGCGCGACGCGGGGACGCGGAAGATGATCGGGGCGTTCCGGCCCGACCTCATCCTGTCCGTGCGCTTCAGCTTCATCTTCCGGCCCGACCTGATCGCGCTGCCGCGCTGCGGCGTCCTCAACATCCATCCCGGCCGGTTGCCCGCCTATGCGGGGCTGTACCCGCACTTCCACTCCATGATGGCGGGGGAGCCGACCCTCGGCTGCACCGTGCATCGCATCGTCGATGCGGGCATCGACACCGGGCCGGTCGTCGCGGAAGCAAGCGTGCCGATCGATCCGCGGCGCTCGGCCTTCGACCACAACCTCGACAGCCACCTGCTGGGCAACCGGCTGGCCACCGGGGTCGTCGCCGGGCTGCTCGAAGGCCGGCGGCACGACGGCGTCCCCCAGGACCTGTCGCACCGCCGCTACAACACCTACCCGACGCAGGGCGAGCTGGCCGAGTTCCACGCACGCGGCTTCTCGCTCTTCGATGTCGATGCGTATCTGAGCCTGCTTCGGCGCTTCGGTCTCCCGGACGCGGAGGGCGACCGGTTCCAGCCGGATCTTGCGGCCCTCGGCCGTGACACGCCCGAGTTCGCGACCAGCCACATCAAGGATAACCCATGTTCGACTTCGGCATTCTGACCCTGCCCGCGCTTGCCGCGTCGCTCGTGTTCTTTCTGGCTCTGTTCACCGGCGAGGACATAGCGATCGACAAGGTTTCCGTGTCGCCCCAGATCGAGTGGAGCGGCTATACGGAGACCGTCGCCACGCGTCACCTGACCGACGAGTTGCGCGAGTTGAGCGTCAACGCGTCGTCGGAGCTGACCGGGATCGAAGTCGACGGCAGCGGCCTCGAGAAATCGGTCAGCGCCTTCGAGGAGTATTTCGAGCTGGGTCTCCTGGTGAACGGGACGCGAAACCTGCTGGGGATGATCCCGTACTACATCAACGGCGAGATCACCGAGAAGCACGGCGAAGCCACCTTCACGGCCCGCATCTACACCAAGGACGAGAAGCGCCCCGTCCACACCGTGTCGGTCAAGGGGGACGCCAAGAACATCGAGCCCATGCTGCACGAGGGCGCGCTCGGCATTCTCGAGAAGATCAACCCCTACATCGTCGCGCTCTACTACCGGCGCCAGGAGCTGAAGGACGGCCAGTTCGAATTTCCCAGGACGCGCGAGCTGATCCAGAAGTTCCTGCAGACCCGGCCGGTCAAGGAGCACTACCTGGCCTACGGCCTGATCGGCCGGATGCACATGCTGAAGGCCGAGAACGACCCGGCCCTGACGCCGGAGCAGCGGGCGGCGGAATACGCCCAGGCATCGGACCACCTCCATGCCGCCTTGCGCCAGGAGCCGAATTTCCTGTTCCCGATCATCAACCTGGCCCTGATGTTCACCACCGAGCGGAAATACGATCTGGCGGACCAGCATTTCGCCGAGGCCGTGAACGTCAATCCCGACTATCTCCTCACGCGCAAGGCCTGGGCGGACTCCCTGGCGGACCAGGGGCGCTACGAGGACGCGATGCACCAGTACGTCGCGGCCGTCCAGATCGATCCCGAGGATCCCGCGTTGCGCGACCGCCTGGCCTCGGTCTACGCGAAGCTCGGCCATACCGACGCCGCCCGCGCACAGTGGGAAAGGGCCCGCGATCTCGACCCCGTTAACCCAACCTACATCAACAGCCTCGATGCTCTGAACACGAACGCGCTCTAAGTCGGGCCGCGATCGGGCATGGAC
>NZ_DASYHS010000075.1:0-3780 GCF_035998295.1 Arenibaculum sp.
CCTGGTGCTGGAGGGCACCGGCCGCTTCGGCGCCGGGGCGCGCACGCGCGCGCTGTGGGCCGGCGTCGAGGGCAACGCGGCGCTCCAGCACCTCCAGCAGAAGGTGGAGAGCGCCGTCGTGCGCACGGGCCTGCCCGCGGAGGAGCGCAAGTTCATCCCCCATGTGACGCTCGCCCGCCTCAAGGACGCCCCGGCCGAGCGCGTCGCCCGCTTCCTGGAGGAGCGCGGGCTGTTCCGGGCCGGCCCGGTCAGGGTCGACCATTTCACCCTGTTCGAGAGCCGCCCCGGCCGCGGCGGCCCGGTCTACATCCCGCTCGGCGAGTATCCGCTGGCCTGAAGCCCGGACGCGGCGTTCATGTTGCGGGCCGTGCGCCACCAGCACCCCGACCGGCTTGCCGGCATGGGCGCGCAGGAGCGCTACGTAGGCGGTCGCGCAGGAGCGCCACGTAGGCGGTCGGGGAGGCCGGCAGGGCCGGGTTCCTACAGCGGCTCGCCGCGGATCAGGCGCGGCAGGTCGCCGACGATGCCCATCGCATGGCGCATGAAGAAGCGCTTGAGCGGGTTGACGCGGTTCACCGCCGCCATGCCGAGGTCGCGCGCGAGCTTCAGCGGCAGGATGTCGTTCGAGAACAGCCGGGTCAGTCCGTCGGTCACCGCGATCAGCGCGACCGTGTCGAAGCGCCGCCAGCGCTGGTAGCGGGCCAGCGCCTCCGGATCGCCGGGATCGAGGCCGAGCCGGTGCGCGTCCACCACCACCTCGGCCAGGGCGGCGACGTCGCGCAGGCCCATGTTGAGCCCCTGCCCCGCGATCGGGTGCATCGCGTGCGCCGCCTCCCCGATCAGCGCCAGGCGCCGGTCGACGTAGCGCTCGGCGTGCATCCCGCCGAGCGGCCAGGTCCAGCGCCGGGTGACCGGCTCGACCCGGCCGAGCCATGGCCCGGCGCGGCGTGCGATCTCGGCCGCGAAGGCGGCATCGGACAGCCCGAGGTAATGGGGGACCCGCTCGCTGCGCTCGCTCCACACGATCGAGGAACGGTCGCCCTTCATCGGCAGCACGGCGAACGGGCCCGACGGCAGGAAATGCTCGACCGCGACGCCCCGGTGCGGGTTCTCGTGGGCGATGGTGCACACGATCGCGGTCTGGCCGTAGCGCCAGGACGAGACGCGGATGCCGGCCGAGCGGCGGCAGAAGGAGTTCATCCCGTCGGCGCCGACGACGAGGCGCGCCGAGACGCGCCGCCCGTCGGCGAGCGTCGCCGACGCGCGCACGGGCCCGCGCTCCAGCCGCTCGACCGTGGCGCCGGTCAGGTGGACGAGGCCTGGCAGCTCGGCCGCGCGGGCGAACAGCGCGCCGCGTATCGTCGTGTTGTCGAGCATGTAGCCGAGCGGGCCGAGCCCGACCTCGCGGTGGTCGTAGTGCAGGAACAGCGGCGAGCCCTGGTCGGCGACCCGGATGTCGAGGATCGGCCCGGCCTCGTCCTCCATGTGGCGCCAGGCGCCCGCCCCCTCCAGCACCTTGCGCGAGCCGTGGGCGATCGCGGTCGTCCGTCCGTCGAAGTCGGGGCCGAGCTGGCGTTCGGGCGTGTCGCGGTCGACGCAGACGACCGGCACGCCGGCGCCGGCGAGCGCGGCCGCCAGCGTCAGGCCGGCGAGGCCGCCGCCGACGATCAGCACCTCGGTCGCGAGGTCGCCGGGCATCGGGCTGTGGGATGGGTTCGCGGTCATGACGCGACAATCGGGCGGCCGGGCGCCGTTGTCCAGAGCCTGCGCGTCGCCCCCGCCGATCTGCACAAGAATCGTGCACCCGATGGCGCCTGCCTGGCCAGTGCCCAAGGATTCGGCACGCCCGGACCGTGCGCCCGAACGGCGGCCCGGGGCGCGAGCCGCCCGCGCGCCCTGGGAACGGCACGTTTTCCGAGAATGCCGCGCAAACGGCACGCTTCTTGAAAATGCCGTGGATCGGGAACGACCCGGGCCGGGCGCTCGGGCCGGTGAACGGGCAAGGGGGTGCAATCCGATGAAACTCGTCATGGCGATCGTCAAGCCTTTCAAACTCGACGAGGTGCGCGAGGCGCTCACCTCGCTCGGCATCCAGGGCCTCACGGTGAGCGAGGTGAAGGGGTTCGGCCGCCAGAAGGGCCAGACCGAGATCTACCGCGGCGCCGAATACTCGGTGTCGTTCCTGCCGAAGGTAAAGGTCGAGGTCGCGGTGGCCGACGATCTGGCGGCCCGGACCGTCGAGGCGATCCAGAAGGCCGCCAACACCGGCCGCATCGGCGACGGCAAGGTCTTCGTGATGGAGATCGTCGAGGCCGTCCGCATCCGCACCGGCGAGCTGAACGCCGAAGCTCTCTAGACCATGCCGGGACGGACCGGGCACCGGCCTGCCCCGTCCCCTTCAGGAGGACCGATCCAGTGATGACGCCGACTACCCGTACCGCCAGGCTCGCCGCGCTCGCCGGCGCGATCGTCCTGGCCCCCTGCGCCACGGCGCTGGCCCAGGATGCCGCTCTGGGAGAGGCCGTGGGAGAGGCCGCCGCGACGACCGAGACGACCTACATCTTCAACACGCTCTCCTTCCTGATGCACGGCTTCCTCGTGATGTGGATGGCCGCGGGCTTCGCGATGCTGGAGGCGGGGCTCGTCCGCTCCAAGAACGTGGCGACGATCTGCCTCAAGAACGTATCGCTCTACGCCGTCGCGGGCATCCTCTACTACCTCGTCGGCTACAACCTGATGTATGGCGGCGAGAGCGCGTTCATCGGCTCCTTCGCGGTCTGGTCGCCGGACGACAGCGCGGCGCTGGCGGGCGACTTCTCGGGCAACTACGCGGCGGGCTCGGACTGGTTCTTCCAGATGGTCTTCGTCGCGACCGCCGCCTCGATCGTGTCCGGCACGCTGGCCGAGCGCTCGAAGCTGTGGCCGTTCCTGATCTTCACGGTCGTGCTGACCGGCTTCATCTACCCGATCGCAGGGTCCTGGCAGTGGGGCGGCGGCTGGCTCAGCGAGATGGGCTTCTACGACTTCGCGGGCTCGACGCTCGTGCATTCCGTCGGCGGCTGGGCGGCGCTGACCGGGGCCCTGATCCTCGGCGCGCGCAAGGGCAAGTACCGGCCGGACGGCGGCGTCAACCCGATGCCCGGCTCCTCGCTGCCGCTGGCCACGCTCGGCACCTTCGTGCTGTGGCTGGGTTGGTTCGGCTTCAACGGCGGCTCGCAGCTGGCCATGGGCTCGGCGGCCGACGTGATCGCGATCGCGACGATCTACATCAACACCAACCTCGCCGCCGCCGCGGGCGTGATCGCCGCGATGGCGACCAGCCAGGTGATCTACCGCAAGGTCGACCTCACCATGGCGCTGAACGGCGTGCTGGCCGGCCTCGTCTCGATCACGGCCGACCCGCTCAGCCCGCATCCCGTGACCGCCCTGTTCGTCGGCGCGGTCGGCGGCATCCTGGTCACGCTGGCGATCCCGGCGATCGACAAGCTGAAGATCGACGACGTCGTCGGCGCGATCTCGGTCCACCTGATCTGCGGCATCTGGGGCACGATCGCGGTGCCGATCAGCAACGCCGAGACGTCCTTCGCGACGCAGCTCACCGGCATCGTCGCCTACGGCGCGTTCACCGTGGTCGCCAGCACGGTCGTCTGGTACGCCCTGAAGCTGACGGTGGGCGTGCGCGTCAACCCCGAGGAGGAGGAGCTGGGCCTGGACCGGGCGGAGCTGGGGATGGAGGCCTATCCCGAGTTCGGCCACGGCTCGCGCTCGATCTGAGGCTCT
>NZ_DASYHS010000081.1:0-9305 GCF_035998295.1 Arenibaculum sp.
GTCGGGGCCCCGCTCCCCGATATAGTCCTCGTGCCCGATCAAGCCAATCGGCGCGTGCCGGTTCAGGAACCGATCACCTCTCCGTCATCCTTCGTGATCACGACGATGGACGGGCGCGGCGGCATGCCATCCTGGAAGTCCGGCCAGCGGGTCGCCGGGTCCTCGAAGCTGGAGACGCGGCCGAACTCCGGCCACTTGTCGGAGTCGTCGGAGGGGTGCTGGACGGCGACGAACAGCGTCCGGTCGTCCGGGGTGAAGTGAGGTCCGCACAGCTCCGCGCCGACGGGGACGCGGAAGAAGTGCTTCGACGTGCCCCGCAGCTCGCCGTCGGTCTCGACCGCCCACACGCCGTCCGAGCGGCCGGTGTCCTTGAAGTTGTTGCCGTCCGTCGAAACCCAGAGGCGGCCCTGGCCGTCGATGGCGCAGTTGTCGGGCATGCCGAACCAGCCGTTCTCGGTGGTCGCCGGGTTGAAGGTGGCGCCGACCTCGGCGACGGTGTGATCGCCGCACCGTACCAGGACGTTCCAGGCGAAGTCCGTCGCCGCGAAGTCGCCGGCCGTCTCCCCGATCTCGATGATGTGGCCGAAGCGGTTCTCCGCGCGCGGGTTCGCCGCGTCGACCTGGTCCTCTTTGCGCTTGGTGTTGTTGGTCAGCATCACGTAGACCTTGCCGTTCCGCGCGTCCGGCGACACGTCCTCGGGACGGTCCATCCGGGTGGCGCCGAGCCGGTCCGCGGCGAGGCGCGCCATCACGAGCACGTCGGCCTGGTCCTTGAAGCCGTTCTCGGCCGTCAGCGGGCCGTTGCCGTGGACCAGCGGCATCCACTCGCCGGTGCCGTCCTCGTTGAACTTGGCGACATAGAGGGTGCCGGCGTCCAGCAGGTCCATGTTGGCGGCCCGATCGTCCGGGGCGAACCGGCCTTCGGTGACGAACTTGTAGACGTAGTCGAAGCGCTCGTCGTCGCCGGAGTAGACCACCACGCGGCCGTCGCCGGCGAGGACGGACTCGGCGCCTTCGTGCTTGAAGCGCCCGAGGGCCGTGCGCTTCTTCGGGGTCGAGGTGGGGTCGAGGGGATCGATCTCGACGATCCAGCCGAAACGGTTCGCCTCGTTCGGCTCCTTCGCGATGTCGAAGCGGTCGTGGTAGGCGCCCCAGTTGTACCAGTTGCCGGGCACGCCCACGCGCTTGTAGTTCGCGAACTGGGGATGGGCTTCGTCCAGCTTGCCCCAGAAGTAGCCGTTGAAGTTCTCTTCGGCGGACAGCCAAGTGCCCCAGGGCGTCGTGCCGCCGGCGCAGTTGTTGAGCATGCCGACGACCTTGCGGCCGGTCGGATCGGCGCTCGTCTTCAGGTGGTCGGAGCCGGCGGCCGGGCCGGTCAGCTCCATCGCCGTGTCGTCGCCGGTGATGCGGCGGTTGTACTTGCCGTCGCGCACCACCTGCCACTTGCCGTCGACCTTGCGGATCTCGACCACCGAGCCGCCATGGGCGGCCAGTTCGACGTCGACGAGCGCCTTCGTCATCCTGGCGAAGTTCTGCTCCTCCGCGCTCTGCTCCGCGCCGACGCCCGGGAACATCAGGTGCTCGTCGGTGTACTCGTGGTTCACGACGAGCAGCCCGTGGTCGGACGCGTTCGAGCCGGGAGGCAGCGGGATGAAGCCGACATAGTCGTTGTTGTAGCCGAACTGCCGCTTCTGGGCCTCGGCGGTCTGGTTCATCGGGTCGAACTCGGGAGCGTCCGGCAGCACCGGATCGCCCCAGCGGATCAGGACGTCGGCGGCATAGCCGTCGGCGACGTGGTGGGTCCTGTCGACGCCGGCGGTCACCTCCGGGAACGAGAAGGACGCCTTGCCGGTGGCGGCGCGAGCGGACGTGGCGCCGACGACCTGGCTCAGCGGGCCGAACGCGGCGGTGAGGGCCGCGGCGGCGAGAGAGCCGCGCAGGAAGTCCCGACGCCCGTAGCGGCGCGCGATGAGGTCGCCGATCGTGTCCGACGCGGTTGGGTTGCGGCCGATGTCTTCCGATGCGTCGAAAGCCTTCGAGCGCGTCGGAAAGCCGGTGTGATCGCGGGTGTCCATTGCCTGAACCTCAGTTCTGTCCGAAGACCTGGGGGCGGTTTCGCTACCCCGTTCCGTGTGGCCGCGAACGTAGCCGGGTGTCGTGTCGGTAATGTTACACGGCGGTTACTGCAACGTGAATTGAAGGCGGCCGTTGTTCCAGGTCGGGGAGACACGTTGGGATGGAGCATCGATGGGCAAGCGTTTTCTGGCGGCGGGTCTGGCGTGCCTCGTGACGCTCGCGGCATGGACGGCGGTCTCGATGCCGGCCGCGCAGGACATCGTCTTCACCGCCGTCCGCGCGGGCGACCCGCTCGGCCGGCACCGCGTCGAGATCAGGACGGACGGCGACGTGACCCGCGTGAAGACCGAGATCGATTTCCATGTCTCCCTCGCCTTCCTCACGGTGTACCGCCTGCGCCATACCAGCCGCGAGGTGTGGCGGGACGGTCTTCTCGTCTCCCTCGACTCGCAGACGAACGACAACGGACAGGAGCACGCGGTCCAGGCGCGCGCCACCCGGCGGGGCCTGGTCGTCGAGGGGCCCGCCGGCCGGTCCGTGGTGCCGGCCGAAACGATGACGACCGGCAGCTACTGGCATCCCGGCGTGATCGCGGCCGAGCGCCTGATCGACACCCGCACCGGACGGATACTGGAGGTGACGGCGCGCCGCGTCGCCACCGAGCGCATCAGGGCGGGCGGGCGGACGGTGGAGGCCGACCGGTACCGCATCGACGGCGATATCAAGCTGAACCTCTGGTATGCGGGGCAGGACTGGGTGAAGCTCTCGTTCCGCGCGCGGGGTTCCGACGTCGACTATGTCCGAGAGCCGTGACCCCGCGGCCGCATGCCACCGATACAGGAGATACGCCCGACCATGCCCGAGTCCAAACCGATCCAGATCCTCGGCATTTCCGGAAGCCTGAGGGCGGATTCCTACAACAGCGCCGCCCTGCGCGCCGCCGCCGGTCTGATGCCGGACGGGACGACCATGGCGACCTTCGACATCGGGCCCATCCCGCTCTACAACGAGGACGTACGCCAGGAAGGGCTTCCCGAAGCCGTTCAGGCGCTGCGCGAGCGCATCCGCGCCGCGGACGGCGTCCTGTTCGTGACGCCGGAATACAACTACTCGATTCCCGGTGTGCTGAAGAACGCGATCGACTGGGCGTCACGGCCACCGGAGCAGCCCTTCGAGGGCAAGCCGATCGCGATCATGGGCGCCAGCCCCGGCGTGCTCGGCACCGCGCGCGCGCAGTACCACCTGCGCCAGTGCTTCGTCTTCATGAACGGCCTGGTGATGAACAGGCCCGAGGTGATGATCGGCCAGGTCGGGACGAAGTTCGACGCCGACGGCCGGCTGACCGACGAGGGCACGGCCGAGCATCTGCGCAAGTTCCTCGTCGCGTTCCGGGACTGGATCGCGTTCGCGCAGCGCGCCCGGGCGGGCTGAGCGGTACTCACCACGGGTGCTCAGCCCAGCCGGGCACCCGCGGCGGCCTCGTCCGGCGAGAGGCCATGGAGCGCATCCATGAAGGCGACCCGGAAGCTGCCGGGGCCGGTGCTTGCGGCGGCAGCCCGCTCGCCGGCGAGGCCGGTCACCGCGAGTGCGGCCGCCGTCGCCTCGAGCGGGTCGTCGCCGACCGCGAGGAAAGCCGCGACGATCGCGCTCGCCGTACAGCCCAAAGCGGTCACGCGGGTCATCATCTCGTGGCCGTTGCTGACCTGGACCAGGCGGTCGCCGTCGGTCACGTAGTCGACCGCCCCGGTCACCGCCACGATGCCGCCGGTGGTGCGGGCGAGGGCGCGGGCGGCGTCCACGGCCTGGTCGGAGGCGTGGCTGCTGTCCACGCCGCGCACGCCGCCGGTCTCCCGGTGGCCGGTCCCCTGGGCGAGGGCCAGGATCTCCGACGCGTTCGCGCGCACCGCCGTCGGTCCGCGCCGGGCGAGGTCGGCCGAGGTCGCGGTGCGGTACGCCGTCGCGCCGACGCCGACGGGATCGAGCACCCAGGGCTTGCCCAGGCCGGCCGCCCGCTCCGCCGCAGCGTGCATCGCCTCGACCCATGGCGGCGACAGGGTCCCGATGTTGATCGACAGCGCGTCCGAGATCGCCGCGAAATCCGCCGCCTCCTCGCGCGCATGGACCATTGCCGGCGAGCAGCCGACCGCCAGCAGCGCGTTGGCGGAGACGTCCATGGCGACATAGTTGGTGATGTTGTGGACGAGCGGCCGGCGCTCGCGCAGGCGGACGAGGAGTGCCGCCACCGTATCGGGGGTCATTCGCAAGTCCCTTCCGACATCCCGCTCCTTCGGCCCGCGGGACATGGGCGGCCGACGATAGCCGCCGCTGCATTCGCGAACAAGGCCGACCGGGTGCCGGTCAGTCGGGGAACCTGGGCCTCTCGCCGAGCACGTCGCGCATGTACAGCTCGTTGACGACGACCAGGACCGCGACCGCGAGCGGGGTCGCGAAGAAGACGCCGATCGTGCCGAAGAGAAGGCCTGCCGCGACGACGGCGACGACGGTGACCGCCGGCGGGAGCGTGACCGTCTTACGCTGGACGAGCGGATAGATGACGTAGCTCTCAAGTTGCTGAACGACGATGTAGAACAGCACGACCCACAGCGCCAGCGTCCATCCGCCCGTTGCGACCGCCACCAGCACGGCAGGGATCCCGGCCAGCCACGGGCCGACGATCGGGACGAACTCGAGAAAGCCGGCGATCAGGCCGAGCGCGAATGGACTGGAGACGCCGAGGAGCCACAGGCCGGCCGTCGTCACGACGGCTATGATCGCCATGGAGATCAGGGTCCCGACCAGCCAGCGCCACAACGCACCTTCCAGCGTGGCGAGGACCTCGCGCACCCTCTGGTGCCGGTGCTTCGGGAACAGCAGGACGGCGCCGCGACGGTAGAGATCGGGCCTGGCCGCCACGTAGATGCCGGTGAAGACCAGCAGGAGGGCATAGGCGATGAAGGTGAGGGCGTTGGATGCCCATTGCGTCACGCGCCACAGCCAGGAGCCCGCGCTGCTCAACAGGTTCTGGACGTCGACCGGAAGTTGGCGGAGCGCGTTGGGGAGCTGCTGTGAAAGCTGGCCGAAGTCCGACGCGATGCGGCTGCCGAACAGGACGCCCGCAAGCGCGAGGAGCGCCAGCAGTCCTGCCAGCACGAGACCCAGCGCCCAGCCGTGGGAGAGGCCGGTGCGGCTTCGGACCAGGCCAGCCAGATGGGTGAAGAGGATCGCGAGCAGCACGCCGCCGAACGCCAGGAGCAGGGCGGTCCTGATCCGCCACAAGACGAACAGCAGGACCGCGACCGCGGCGACGACCAGGACCTTTCCGACGAAGGAGGCGGGGACGGCGGCCCGCATCTCAGCAGCCGCCCTGGAGGAGTTCCCGCCGCACATCCTCGGAAACCGGCGCGTCGCCGATCCATAGCCGGAGCATGGCCTCGATGATCCGATGGCCGGGCGTATCCGCGACCGGGGTGCCGTTGATCTGGAACGCCGTCCCTTCGTCCGGCGCGTAGGCGATGGTGGCGACATCGCCGCTTGCGAGCCGGTCGAAGAAGGCCTGTACCGTGTCCATGAGGTCGGGCGGCAGCATCCGGCGCAGCGGCCGGCGCCATTGCTCAGGGATCTTCTCGGGAATCTCGCCGTCGTAGAGGGCGTAGAGACGCACGGCTTTAGGTGTCTCCGGGTCGAGTACCACGGACCGTTCCATGGCCGACTGCGGCAGGTAGAGACCCAGGGCGTAGAGTTCCTCCCACAGCACCACCCGCGCGCCGCAACCCGCGAGTTGGAGCTGCCGGCCAAACACGGACAGAGCCGCCGGCGGGGTTACGCCGGCAACGCTCGGCTGGGCCGCTGCCGGGAAGGCCGATCCCACCATGATGCATAGGACGGCAACCGGCGCCGCAAGCCTGACCGGGGGAAGCGCCGCGGCTGAAGGCAACCAGCTCCTGGACATGAGGCACCTCGATCGGCGGGTTAGACCTGAGCCAGTGCAGGAGCGACGCCCCGGTTCGTCTTCATCATCGTTCTCCCTTGATGTCGATGCCTTGCCGGATCGGCACCCGATAAACCCGGCCGGGGGCGAATGATCTCGCCTGCTCCAGGGAGGCTGCCTACGGCATGGGTGGGAACTCATGACGGCGCGCCCGGTTGGTTTGTTGCATCCCAGGCACGACGACGGAGGACGAACCATGCACAGGAAGCTGCTGACGGCCGCAGCCGTGGCCGCTCTCGCGCATCCGGCCATCGCCTCGGCCCAAGCGACGCCGGAGCCGATCGACGACACGGAAGTCGTCACCCTTACGGAATGGGAATACGACCCGCTGTACGCCGAGGGTTGGAGCGCCGAGCAGTTCATCGACGACATGGCGGTCTACGGTCCGACCGGCGAGGAGATCGGCGACGTCGAGAACCTGGTCGTCGGCCCGGACGGCAACATACTGTCGGTCATCGCCGAGATCGGCGGGTTCATCGACATCGGCGACACCCATGTCAACGTGCCCTGGGACCGGATCGAGTTCACCCAGGCCGGCGACGGCATCATCATTCCGGTGACGCAGGAGACGATCGAAGACTTCTCGCTCTATCCCGACGATGCGCCGACCGCCTCGGAGGTAGCCAGCGACATCGAGGCGGTGGACGACGA
This sequence comes from Arenibaculum sp., assembly GCF_035998295.1. Taxonomy (NCBI): domain Bacteria; kingdom Pseudomonadati; phylum Pseudomonadota; class Alphaproteobacteria; order Rhodospirillales; family Azospirillaceae; genus Arenibaculum; species Arenibaculum sp. The sequence goes on from NZ_DASYHS010000081.1 coordinate 6,716, forward strand.
CGTGGAGCCCCTCGGCCGCGCCTGGAAGGCGACCGAGCTGATGGACGACTACGTCCGCCTCGAGGGAGACGTGAACTACGGCTACGTCAACGACCTGATCTTCGGCGAGGGCGGCGCGTTGCAGGCCGTCGTGGTCACGCCGGACGTCGGCTATGGCGTCGGCGGCTACTACGCCTACCCGTACTACGGCTATGGCTACGGCTTCGATCCGGGCCTGGACTACTACGGACTGCCCTATGCCCAGGACGAGGTCGCCGGCCTCGAGCCGTTCGACTACGACGCTTTCGAGTGACGAGCCCCCGCATCGTCGAGGCAGCGGCGGGGCGATCGGCGGCCGGGACGGTTTCCGCCCGCACCGAACGCAAAGCGGCACCAGGATCGGCGGTGCAGCAGGTCTTCGAACCGAACATGGAGAATGCTGTGTCTTTCCAGGGAAGAACGGCCATGGGCCGGGCCGCCGTCGCCGCAGCCGTCGCAACCGTCCTCATGCTGCCGGCGGGCCAGGCCCAGGCCGGCTGGCGCGACAGCCTCGGCGCCGCGGTCGAGGCCACCCGCGACTGGGCGACGGAACTCGCGATCGGGGCCGAGACGGCGGTGGTCGCCGGCGGCATCGTCCTGCACCGCTACCGTCACACGGTCGCGGGCGGAATGATCGGCTGCGTCGCCGGCGCCGCCGTCGGCACGACGGTGTCGGCGGGAGCGGGGCTGGCGACCGGCGGCGCAGCACTGGCCGCGACCGGGCCGGCCGCGGCGCTCGGCTGCGGGGTCGGGGCAGCCTACGGAGCCTCCCTCGGCTATCCGCTCGACACGATGTACGACCTGCCCTGAACTTTCCCGGGCCGCGAGGGGTCGGGGGAGGCATGCGCGTCCATCACATCAATTGCGGCACCATGTGCCCGGTCGGCGGGCGGCTGATGGACGGGCGCAGCCGCGGGCTCACCGCGCGGCTGGTCTGCCACTGCCTGCTCATCGAGACGGACCGGGGGCTGGTGCTCGTCGATACCGGCTTCGGGACCGGCGACGTGCGACGGCCGCAGCCGCGGCTGAGCCGATTCTTCCTGACGCTCGACAACATAAGGCTGCGGGAGGAGGACACGGCGCGGCGGGCCGTCGAACGGCTCGGCTTCCGGGCGGAGGACGTGCGTCACATCGTGCTCACGCATCTCGACTTCGACCATGCCGGGGGCATCGGCGATTTCCCGAACGCGACCGTCCATGTCTTCGCCCGCGAGCTGCACGCGGCCCGGGAAGAGCGGCGCGGTGCCCTCGCGACCCGGCGCTACCGGCCGCTGCAATGGGACGCCGACGTGCGCTGGCGCGGCTACGAGGCCGGCGGAGAGCCCTGGTTCGGTTTCGAGGCGGTGCGCGACCTCGACGGTCTGCCGCCGGAGATCCTGCTGGTGCCCCTGGTCGGCCACACCTGGGGGCATTGCGGCGTCGCGGTACGGGACGCCGGCGGATGGCTGCTGCATGCCGGCGACGCCTACTTCTTCGCCGGAGAGATGGACCCCGGCAATCCCCGGTGCCCGCCGGGACTGCGCGCCTACCAGACCATGATGCAGGTGGACCGCGAGGCGCGTCTCGCAAACCAGGACCGGCTGCGCGGCCTCGTCCGCGACCACGGGGAGCAGGTGAGGGTGTTCTGCGCGCACGACCATGGGGATCTCACCAGGTTCGCGTGACGGCCCGGTCCGCCGCGCCGCGGGCCGGGTCGGGCTCCAGCCGCGAGGAGGGCAGCTCGAAGATGCGCTCCCGGCCGAGGGCGTGGACCACGAAGCGGCGGCCGAGCACGGGCGCAAGGGCGGGGTCGAGGACGTTGAGCCCGCCGGCATAGGCGCCGAAGGCCGGCAGGACGAGCCGGTGCCCGTCGCCGGCGAAGCACCGGCGGCGCAGCCTTCGCCCCCGGACCCTGACCGCCGCGACGGGATGGTAGTGGCCCGATATCTCGCCCATCGCGCCGGGGCGCGCCTCGTGACGAAAGACGAGAGGGCCGACGGACAGCTCCCCGGCGGTCCGGCCGCCCCAACGCGACGGCGGGTCGGGATCGTGGTTCCCCAGGATCCAGATCCAGTCGCGGCCGGCGGTCAACCGGCCGATCCTGCCGGCATCCTCCGGCGAGGTGCGTTCGGCCGCGGCGGCGTCGTGGAAGCTGTCGCCCAGGCACACGACCGTCTCGGGTGCGACCCGGTCGATCAGCGCCTCGATCCGCGACAGCGTCTCGGCCGTGTCGTAAGGGGGGAGGAACTGTCCCGTGCGGGCGTAGGCCGAGCCCTTCTCGAGATGGAGATCGGAGAGGACGAGCATGCGCCGCTCCGGCCAGACCAGCGCGCCCGACGCATCGGCGAGCAGGTCGGCGCCGTTCAGGACGAGGGGGTGGTGCGGCATCGCTGGGCCGGGATGTGCGGGGGAGGGACGTTCAAGGGAGGAACGTTCATGAAAAGTTCCATCCGCCCGACCATGCCAGAAAGGAGAGCCCGGCGCAACCCCGGCCGGAATTGCGCGTTGTGCGTTGGCCTGCCCACCCGAACAGCGAAGGCTCCGCATGACCGACCAGACGCCGAATACCACATCCGACCACACGAACGGCAGG
>NZ_DASYHS010000090.1:0-3916 GCF_035998295.1 Arenibaculum sp.
AGCGCCCAGCCCGCCAGCACCGTCATGAACAGCGTCGTCCCGTGCCGCTGGCCCAGCGCCTTCAGCCCGGCCGTCAGTTCCTCGTCCAGCTCCAGCCCCAGGAAGGCGCCGGCATAGTCCTGCTGCGCCGGCCGCCGCCGGTCGGTCGGCAGCTCCAGAAGCGCCGGCGCATCGGACAGCGTCTCGCGCCAATAGGCGGCCTGACGTTCCAGCGCGTCGCCCGCCAGCCAGCGCCGCTGCCACGCCGCGTAGTCGGCATACTGCACCGCCAGCGGCTCCAGCAGGTCCTCGCCGCCTTCCGCATAGGCGCGGTACAGCACGCTCAGCTCCCGGGCCATCACGCCCATCGACCAGCCGTCGGAGACGATGTGATGCATGGTGACCAGCAGCACGTGGTCGTCCGCGGCCAGCCGGATCAGCCGGCCGCGGATCGGCGGCCCCCGTTCCAGGTCGAACGGCAATGCCGCCTCGGCCGCCATCGCCGCGTCGAGCGCGGCCTCCGGATCGGCCGCGGATGACAGGTCGTGCCGCGTCAGCACGAAACCCTCGCCCCCGGCGTCGACGTGCTGGAACGGTTCCCCATCCACCTCCTCGAAGCGCGTGCGCAACGCCTCGTGGCGCATCACCAGGCGGTCGAGCCCTTTCCTGAGCGCCGTCTCGTCCAGCCGGCCGCGCAGCCGGAAGCCGCGCGGGATGTGGTAGGCCTCGCTGACCCGGGCCCCCATCCGCGACAGGAACCACAGGCGCTGCTGGGCGAAGGACAGCGGCGGGCGGTCGCCCCGGGGTGCCGCCGCCAACGGCGTCAGGGGGGCGCCCGAAGCCGCGTCGAGCAGGGCGAGGATGTCGTCGCGATGCTCCGACAGCCGTTCGCGCTCGGCCGGGGAAAGCGCGCCGCTCGGAGAGCGGAACCTCAAGGCCTCGCCGTCCCGCCAAAGCTGGACACCCCGGTCGCGCAGGGACAGCAGGAGATCTGAAACCGTGGTCAAGGTGGGCCTCGTGCTTGAAGTCTCGCTCGGGTCTTCCGGACGGCTGGTCACAGCACGCCCTCCTCGACGTGGTCGCCGCGCTCGAACCCCTTCTGCCTCGCCGAGTCGGCGATCCAGCCGGCGAGTACGGTCCGCTTCGCCAGGTCGGCCAGCCGGGGATGCGAGAAGAAGGCCGCCAGTTCCATGCCGACTCCCATCCGTCGCTGGACCTGCATGACCACGCGCACCGCCAGCAAGGAGTGTCCGCCGAGATCGAAGAAATCGTCGTTGCGGCCGACCCGCTCCACGCCCAGCACCTCGGCCCAGATCGCCGCCATCGTCTCCTCCACCGGCCCCGACGGTGCCTCATAGGCTTCGGATGCGTAGGCGTCGCCGTCCGGCGCCGGCAGCGCCTTGCGGTCGAGCTTGCCGTTCGGCGTCAGCGGCAGGGCATCGAGCCGGACATACGCCGCCGGCACCATGTAGTCCGGCAGGGCCGACGACAGATGCTCGCGCAGGGACGAAGGCTCCGCCGTGCCGGCATGGTAGGCGACGAGCCGGACGTCGCCGGGCTGGTCCTCGCGCGCCAGCACCGCCGCCTCGCGCACGCCGGGATGCTCCAGCAGCAGCGCCTCGATCTCGCCCAGCTCGATCCGGAAGCCGCGGACCTTGACCTGGAAGTCGTTGCGCCCCAGGAACTCGATGTTCCCGTCCGGCAGGTAGCGGCCGAGATCGCCGGTCCTGTACAGCCGATCGCCGTCGACGAACGGGTTCGCGGCGAAGCGCTGGGATGTCAGCTCCGGACGGTTCAGGTAGCCGCGCGCCACACCCGCCCCGCCGATCCAGATCTCGCCCGCCACGCCGGCCGGCACCGGCTCCATCCGCCCGTCCAGCAGGTAGAGCCGCGTGTTCGCGATCGGCCGACCGATATGCCCGACGAACCCGCTCCGCCGGTCCATCCGGACCCAGGTCGAATAGGTCGTCGTCTCGCTCGGGCCGTAAAGGTTGCAGACCTCCCCGACCGCCGTCGTGCGGAAGATCGCCTCCACCAGCGGCCGCTTCAGCGGTTCTCCGGCCAGGTTGATGCCCAGCACCGCGTCCGGCACCGCAGCCTCCTCGACCAGCGCCGCGACGGCCGAGGGTACCGAGTTGATCAGGCTGGGGGCGGCCGGTGACCGGCTCAGCGCCAGCGCGTCCTCGACCACCTCCACGGTGCCGCCCGCGGCCAGCGGCAGGAAGCACTCGTAGACCGACAGGTCGAAGCAGATCGAGGTCGAGAACAGCGTCCGGCCCAGGGTCCGCGCGGCGAACGCCCGGCGCCCCCACTCGATCAGGTTCACGGTGCTGGCGTGCTCGATCATCACGCCCTTCGGCACCCCGGTGGACCCGGAGGTGTAGATGACATAGGCGAGATTGCGGCTGGTCAGGCCCGGCACCCGAGGGTCCGTATCGGGTGCGGGCCCGTCCTCTTCCAGGTCCAGCACCGGCGGATGCGCCGCCTGCCCGGCCATTGCCGCCTCCAGCACGGCCCGAACCGGTCCGTGCGTCAGCGCCGCCACCGGCGCGCTGTCCTGGAGCATGAAGGCCAGCCGCTCGGCCGGATAGGCGGGGTCGAGCGGCACATAGGCCCCGCCCGCCTTCAGGACCGCCAGCAGGCCCACGACCATTTCCAGCGACCGCTCCACGCAGATCGCCACCCGGTCGTCGGGCTTCACGCCCAGCGCGCGCAGGCGGTGCGCCGCCCGGTTCGCCCGCGCGTTCAGCTCGCGGTACGTGAGCGTCGTGCCCTCGAAGGCGACCGCCGGTGCGTCGGGGCTGCGCGCGACCTGCTCCTCGAACAGCTCGTGGACGCAGCGCTCCACCGGATACGGCGCCGCGGTGTCGTTCCATTCCACCAGCAGCCGGCGGCGCTCCTCGGGCGGCAGGACGTCCAGCTCGCCGACCGGCGTGGAAGGGCGGCGCTCCAGCGCCTCGGCCAGGGTCTCCAGCGCCCGGTGCATCATGGCGCACACCCGCTCCGCGCTCACCCCGCCGCCGGCCTGCACCACCAGGGCGAAGTCCTCGCCGTAATCGTCGAGCGACAGGGTCAGGGGATAGTTCGTGCGGTCCTCGCCCCTGATCTGCTCGATCCCGGGCCAGGCTCTCAGGGCGTTCGCGACTTCCGGCCTCGCGCTGTGCCGATAGTTCAGGAGCGCGCTGAACAGCGGCGTCTGCGGCGCGACCGCGCTGCAGCGCTGGGCAAGGGCCAGGGACACGTTCTCGTGCAGCATCAGCTCACCCAGGACGCGGTGGGCTTCGACGACGCTGTCCTGCGCACCCGTCCCATCCAGCCGCAGGCGTATCGGCAGGGTGTTGATGAACATGCCCATGACCCGGTGGGCACCCTCGCCGCCCTGCATGCGACCGAACAGCACGGTGCCGAACACCGGGTCCCGCCGGCCCGAGGCCCGGGCCACGACCTGGCCCCAGGCGACGTGCATCAGGCTGGCCGGGCTGACCTTCAAGGCGCGCGCCGCGGACCGCAGGCGGCGCGACAGCCCTGCCTCGACCACGCGTCGCGCCTCGGCGATCCCGCCGCCGTCGCCGCGCACGTCCGTCAGCCCGAACGGCGCCGTCGGCTCGTCGACGTCGCCCAGCATCGACCGGAAGAACGCCTCGTGCTCCCCGGCGCCGATCCCCTGCCGCGCCTGGGCCACGAAGTTGCGGAACGGCAGCGGCGCCGGCAGCACGTCCCCACGGCCCAGCAGGTGCGGCTGGATCTCCGCTTCGATCAGCTCCAGGGTCGTATGGTCGATGGACAGATGGTGCAGCAGCCATACGCCGACCCAGCGGTCGCGGACCGGGTCGAACGCCACGGCGAGACGCATCATCGGGGCCCGGCGCACGTCCAGCCGGTAGTGCCGTGGACCGAACCGGTCCCGCAGCTGCTCCGCCACGTCGCCCGCACCCGG
>NZ_DASYHS010000092.1:0-13176 GCF_035998295.1 Arenibaculum sp.
GCGATCCCGGAAGATCAGTCGCCGGCCACGGCGTCGCCGGTCGAGAGGTCGATCATGACCTCGCGGTCGCCGGTGTCGGTCGCGACCTCGATCTCGTAGAACAGGCGTCCGTCCTCCTCCTCGAGCGAGACCTCGGTCGCCGGGCCGCCGGCCTGCTCTTCGGCCGCCGCGAGGGCGTCGGCGATGGAGGTGGGGGCCGCCTGCAAGGCCGCGAGCCGGTCGCCGCCGAACCACCGCTGCCAGGTGCCGGCCAGGGTCTGCTCCTCGACCGACACGACCTCGCCGCTCCGGGCGTCCACGACGGCCTGGTGGAGGTTGCCGTCGGTCGCGATCGCGATCTCGTAGACGAGACGGTCGCCTTCGGCCTCCAGCTCGGCCTCCAGGACGCTGCCGGCCTGGCGCTGCTGGGCGGCCTGGACCGCCGCCGCCAGCCCGACCGTGTCGGAGGACGAGGCCGACGCCGCGGGTGCCGCCGCCTGGGCTGCCGGCTGGGGGGGCGCCGTCTGGGGCGCCGTCTGCGCCTGGGCGAGCCCGGCCGGGACCAGGAGCGCCACCGCTGCGGCCGCGGTCGTACGGGAGATGAAGCGCATGTCGGACATCCTTCGTCGTTGCGGTTTCAGCCCCCTCAACACATTCCCGCCGGAAGTGTCGCCGTCTTCACCCCGCATCGGCCAGCGCGCGGCGCAGCGCGTCGAAGCAGACGGGGTCGAACGCCGTCCCGACCTCGCGCTCCATGATCGCCAGCGCGTCCGCGACGGGCATCGCCGCGCGGTAGGGGCGGTCGGCCGTCAGGGCGTCGAAGACGTCGGCCGTCGTCACGACCCGGGTGGCGAGGCAGATCCGCTCCGCCGTCAGCCCGCGCGGATAGCCCTTGCCGTCCAGGCGCTCGTGATGCGCGCCGCCGATGCGGGCCAGCTCCTCGAAGGCGCCGATCCGCGAAAGGATCGCCTCGCTCAGCCGGGCATGGTCGCGCATCGCGACCCACTCCGCCTCGTCGAGCTTGCCGGGCTTGTCCAGGATGAGGTTGCTGACCCCGAGCTTGCCGATGTCGTGCAGGAGGGCCGCGCGCCGCAGCCGGCGGCGCTGCCCGTCGTCGAAGCCCAGCTCGCGCGCGATCAGGTCCGAGAACAGGGCGACGCGGTCGCTGTGGCCGCGGGTGTAGGGGCTCTTGGAATCGACGACCTCCGCGAAGGCGGCCGCGATGTCGTCGAGATAGGACTCGTCCGCGACCTCGACCCGCCGGGCCGGCTCCAGCGCGAAGACCGCCGCCTCCACCCCGTCCGAGCCGAGCGTCTCCCAGAAGCCCGGCCTGCCGGCGACGCGGCCGAAGGCCCGCACCACCTCCGGATCGAACCAGGTCCCGGACCGCGCCCGCACCTCTCGCAGCGCCCCGTCGCGGCCGGCGCCGGTGTGGAACACGTCGACGACCTGGGACAGCAGCGCGATGCGCGCATAGACCGGCACGTCGGCGCCCTTCAGCCCGTACGGCTTGCCGCCGCCGTTCCAGTGCTCGTCCAGGCACGCGATCGCGTCGGCGACGGCGTCGGAGAAGCGCAGCCTGCGGGCGATGCCGGCGCCGCGCTGGCAGCGCGTCTCGATCAGCTCGCGCGCGATCCGCCCGCCGTTGCGCACGATCTCCGCCAGCGCGCGGAACCGGTCCGCCAGCCCCGCCGTCAGGCCGGTATGCCCGATCACGAAGCGGAGCACCTCCGGCAGGCCGTCGCCGAGGGTCTTGACGTCGTGCTTGAAGCCGATGTCGTCCGCGAGATAGAGCTGGCAGATGCGCGCCGCGTTGCTGCTGCAGCCGAGGTCCTTCAGGAGGATCGCGTAGTAGAGGTCGCGGACCTGCGCCTCGTCCAGCCCCATCTCCCGCCCGACATGGACGCCGATCCAGCAGCACCGGATGCAATGGCCCGGCGGCTGTCCCTCGGTGAGGTCGAGGGCATGGCTCAGCGCGCCCAGGATCTCCGACAGCGCAATCGCCTCGGAGGCGGCCGGCAGAACCTCCGCCGGCGCCGTCGCAACCCCGCCCATGGCCTACCCCCTTCGCGCGGAACTCCCCGAAGCACGAAGATGGGCCGGCGGGCGCCGGCGTCGAGCGTCCCGGCGTCGATTTTCACTCCACGAGGCGCAGCGGGGGGCGGGGGGCGGGCGGACCGGCGGGATCGGGCGCCATGTGCAGCAGGCCGATCGCCACCAGCCGGACCGCGCCGACGAAGGAGCCGCCGCGCAGCGTGCGCACGCGGGTGAAGAACTCCACGGGGGTGATGCCCTCCGCCTCGACGATCTCCCGCACGCGGCCCCAGAGGAACCGCTCCATCCGCAACGTCGTCCGGCGCAGCCTGCCATCCTCCACGAACCGCACGGTCCTGCGCACCAGCGCCGCCGGCGCATCGTCCTCCGCCATTTCCCGTCCTCCTCCATCCGCCACCGTTGCCCCGGCACTTTCCGGCAATGTCCCGCCCCTCTCGTCCTTTGTTCCATTGACAGAAATAAACGATAGCGTTTATTCCCGTCAATAAACGATTGCGCTATCGTATATAAACCGATAGCGATATCGAAGTACGTGAGGACCGATGAACACCGATTGCGCTATCGGGGATACGGCGTTATGAAACGCCGGATGCCGAAGCCTCGCCTATACGAAGAGGATCTCTTCGTTCGCGCACCGAAAGGAACCAAGGAGCGCATAGACCGCCTCCGCGGGGAGGAGCGGCAGGGGGACTTCGTGCGCCGCGTCCTGCTCGACGCGCTCGCCGACATGGAGGCCGGGCGCTGGCAGCCGGCGACGCCGCCGAAACCGCCGAAGCCGCGCAAGTGACCCCGGCTCACACCGGGATCGCGGTCTCGTCCTTCATGCCCTCCATCGAGAACAGGGTACGGAAGCGGTCGACGTTGGGATCGGCGTAGAACAGCCGCTCGCAGACCGCGCGGAACTCCTTCATGTCGCGCAGATGGAGCATCAGCATCACGTCGCCCTCGCCGGCGATCATGTGGAGCTGGCGGACCGCCGGCTCGCCGCGCGCCGCCTCGATCAGGCGCCGGCTCGGCTCGCGGCCGTGGCGGGTCAGCGTCACCTCGACGAACGCCGTCAGCGGCCGGCCGAGCGCGTCCGGATCGACGACCGCCACCACGCGGCGGATCACGCCCGCCTCCTTCAGCTGCGCCACGCGCCGCAGGCAGGTCGAGGGGCTGCTGCCCACCCGCTCCGCCAGCTCGGCGCTGGTCTGGCCGGCGTCGCGCTGCAGCTCGCGCAGGAGGCGGCGGTCGAGATCGTCCATGGCGAAATTCGGCATGACGGCGGCCTCTCGTGGCGGGTTTCGCCGGAAACTGGCCGATTTTGCCCAGCATCGCAACTGCGAACGGCCTATGCTCCCGGCAGGTGCCCGACTAGGAAATACGCGATGATCCCCCTGCTCCGCCAGGCCGCGAGCGTGTACTGGCTGCTGCTGAAGACGATGGTCCCGGTGCTGGTGGCGATGCGGATCGCCCAGCAGCTCGGCGTCGTCGACGACCTCGCGGGCGTGCTCTCGCCGCTGATGGGCCTGGTCGGGCTGCCGGGCGAGACCGGCATCGTCTGGATGACGACCCTGCTGATCAGCCTCTATCCCGGCGCGGCCGTGTTCGTGGCCCTGCTGCCCGACCTCGCGCTGACCCAGGCCCAGGTCAGCGTCCTGTGCGGCATGATGCTGATCGCCCACGCGCTGCCGCTGGAGCAGGCGATCGCGCGCTGCGCGGGCCCGAGCTTCTGGTTCACCGCCCTGCTGCGCTTCGCCGGCGCGCTCGCGTTCGGGGCGCTGCTGAACCTGGTCTTCACGCTGACGGGCTGGCTCGGCGCGCCGGCGTCGGCCCCGCTGTGGTCGGCGGCGCCGGCCGAGGCCGGCTGGCTCGACTGGGCGGTCTCGACCACGATCGAGCTGGTGGTGCTGTTCTTTATCCTGCTGTCGCTGCTGGCGCTGATGGCCGGGGCGCGGCGCATCGGCCTCGTGGACGCGCTCGGCCGGCTGCTGAAGCCGATGCTGCGCGTCCTCGGCCTCGCCCCGGAGGCGGCCTCGATCACGCTGGTCGGGCTGCTGCTCGGCCTCACCTACGGCGGCAGCCTGATCATCCAGGAAGCCCGGACCGGACGGCTGTCGCGGCGCGACGTCATGATCTCGATCTGCTTCCTGTGCCTCGCGCACAGCCTGATCGAGGACACGCTGCTGATGATGGCGCTGGGCGCCGACGCGATCGTGATGGTCCTCGGCCGCCTGGTCTTCGCGCTCGCCGCGGTCGCCCTGCTCGCACGCCTGCTCGACCGGGTGCCCGAGCGCGTGTTCCGGCGCCTGCTGTTCGCCGGCGGCGACCCCGTGCCCGGCCCGGCGCCGAGCCGGTGACGCGCGTCTGATTTCGTACGATCGTTCCGAATATTTCTGCTACCTTGGGCGGAACTTCCCTCCGGCCGAGGTGCGGAACAATGTGGCCGCCGGTATCGCCGCGGGCGCCCGCAACACGCTCACTCCGATTCGCCGGCCGGTTCGCCGGCCCGTTCGCCGGCCCGTTCGGCCGGCCGATCACCGGCCGGCTGGCCAACGCGCTGCTGGCGGCGGCCGCGGCCGGTGCGGCGGCGGTCGCGGTGGCGCTCGGCGCCGGTGCCGTCCCGGCCGCGCTCGCCGGCGCCGCGGGCCTGGCCGGCGCCACGGCCGCGCTCGCGCGCGCAGCACCCCGGGCGCTGGTCGAGGGCCCGCTCGCGACGATCTTCCGCCTGGCGTGGCGCGTGAAGGTGCGCGGGGTCGGGCACCTGCACGCGGCCGGCCCGCGGGCCGTGATCGCCCCGAACCACGTGTCGTTCTTGGACGGGGCGCTGCTCGCCGCCTTCCTGCCGGTCGAGGCGGTCTACGCCGTCGATGCCGACGTCGCCCGCCGGCCCTGGCTGCGCCGTCTGCTCGGCCTTGTCGACGCGGTCCCGATCGAGTTCGCCGGCGGCATGGCGATGCGCATCCTGGTCCGGCGGGTGCAGGGCGGCCGGCCCTGCGTCATCTTCCCGGAGGGCCGCATCAGCACGACCGGGTCGCTGATGAAGGTCTATGACGGGGCTGGCATGATCGCCGGCCGCGCCGGCGCGGTCGTGGTGCCGGTGCGCATCGAGGGCATGCAGTACACGCCCTTCTCGCGGCTGCGGGGCAAGATCCGGCTGCGCTGGTTCCCCCGGGTCACGATCACGGTCCTGCCGGCATGCCGGATCGAGGTGCCGGCCGACCTGCGCGGCCGTGCGCGCAGGCGGCGCATCGGCGCCCTGCTCGACGACGCGATGGCGGCGGCGATGCTGGACGCGCAGGACCGCGGCCGGACCGTGTTCGAGGCGCTGCTGGACGCCCGCGACGTGCGCGGCGACGGCGAGCCGGTGCTGGAGGACGCGAGCCGCGCGCGGCTCGGCTACGGCCGGCTGGTCGCCGCCAGCCTGGCGCTGGCGCGGCCGCTCGCGGCGATCAGCGCGCCGGGCGAGGCGGTCGGGCTCCTGCTGCCGAACGCCAACGCGACGGCGGTCGCGTTCTTCGCGCTCCAGGCCTGCGGCCGGGTGCCGGCGATGCTGAACCCCGGTGCCGGTGCCGCGAGCCTGCCGGCGGCGTGCCACATGGCCGGGGTCGCGACCGTGCTGACCTCGCGCCGCTTCGTCGAGCGGGCGCGGCTGGAGCCGGCCGTCGAGGCGCTGGCCGGACGGGTGCGGATCGTCCATCTCGAGGACCTGCGCGACCGGCTCGGGACCGCCGGGCGGCTGCGCGGCCTGCTGGCGCGGCCGTTCGCGCGCCGGATCCACCGCGCGGCGCGGCGCGGCCCGCAGGACCCGGCCGTGATCCTCTTCACGTCGGGCTCGGAAGGCAGCCCGAAGGGCGTGGCGCTCAGCCATGCCAACCTGCTCGCCAACTGCGGCCAGCTCGCGGCGCGGCTGCCGTTCCGCCCGGACGACGTCGTGTTCAACGCGCTGCCGATGTTCCACGCCTTCGGGCTGACCGGCGGGCTGCTGCTGCCGCTGCTGAACGGGTTCCGGACCTTCCTCTACCCCTCGCCGCTGCACTACCGCATGGTGCCGGAACTGGTCTACCACGCCGAGGCGACGGTGATGTTCGGGACGGACAGCTTCCTGCGCGGCTACGCCCGGGTCGCCTCGCCCTACGACTTCAACACCGTGCGGCTGCTGTTCGCGGGCGCCGAGGCGCTGAAGGAGGAGACGCGCGCGATATGGGCGGAGCGGTTCGGGGTGCAGGTGCTGGAGGGCTACGGCGCCACCGAAGCGGCGCCGGTGATCGCGGTCAACACGCCGATGCAGCCCCGCCCCGGCACGGTCGGGCGCCTGCTGCCGGGCATCGGGCACAGGCTGGAGCCGGTGGAGGGCATCGCGGACGGCGGCCGGCTGCTGATCCGCGGCCCCAACGTGATGCTGGGCTACCTGACGCCGGAGCGGCCGGGCGTGCCCGTGCCGCCGGACGGCGGCTGGCACGACACCGGCGACGTCGCCACGCTCGACGCGCAGGGCTTCGTGCGGATCGTCGGGCGGCTGAAGCGCTTCGCCAAGGTCGCCGGCGAGATGGTCCCGCTCGCCACCATCGAGGCCGAGGCGGCGCGGCTGTGGCCGGACGCCGCGAGCGCCGCCGTCGCCCTGCCCGACGAGCGCCGCGGCGAGCGGATCGTGCTGGTGACGGAAGCCCGCGAGGCCGGGCGCGAGGCGTTGCGCGCCCATCTGCGGGCGGCGGGGCTGCCCGAGATCATGGCGCCGCGGGCCGTGGTCCGGGTCGAGCGGGTGCCGCTGCTGGCCTCGGGGAAGGTCGACTATCCCGCGGTGGTGCGGCTGGCCGGGGCGTCGCTGCGGTCCGAGCCGGCGTGAATGGCGGAGTAGCTTCAGAGGCGGCCAGCGAACCTACGAGAAAGGTCGGGAAAATTTTATCTTCCGGTCTTAAGGTTGCCTCATGAGGGAACGATACTTCGACCCCCTGGATGCAAACCGACTCTCCGCGTGATCGCGTTGGAACGATTGCATCCGTCGCCCATTGATCCATATCGGCAAATGATATATGTTTACCGACGCTGAACTGTGGTCGTTTATAGACAATGCCGGGACGTGGCAAATGCCCAACGGATGGCGGATCGTGATCCGCGCCGAAATCGCAGACAGGACGGTAAAGACGCCACATGGCCTTAGTTATGCGGTCATCCTGCAGGACCAACAGGGAACACGCATCCTGGGCTTCGACAATTCGCATGATTTCGATGGTGCGCAAGACGATGATCCCTATGATCACGAGCATAAGGCGGGAAGGGTCGGCCAGCGGTTCCGCTACCGGTTCAAGTCGCCGTCCGTACTCGTGAGAGACTTCTTCGACAGGTGCGAAATGTATTGCGAACGCGTGGGCGTTCCGTTCGAGTTCGTAGAGGACGTCGTATGAAACCAATCGCCGGAAGAGAACTGCGGGATCATCTACTTACCAGATTGAAGCAGGAACCAACTCCGCCTTCCAAATCGGATGCGGGTGCGGCAGTCGCTCCTTCGGGAAACCGTTTGCTGCTCGCGCTCATCACAAAGTACCGCCCCAGAAGCATAGTAGAACTCTCATCGATGGCCGGACGGCAACAGCCGAACGTAAGCCGGTCGCTGAGCACGCTCGTGCGGGCCGGCCTCGTCCAGCTCAATGCCGATGGTCGCGCGACCGTACCGACGCTGACGCCGCGTGGGCATCAACTGGTCGAAGACTTGGATCTGGCCGCCATGGCGGACCTCCCCTTCACCGGCGACCCGGAAGCATCACGGCCTCTCAGGAACGCCATATTTGAAATCACCGACGTCAAAGGGCCGGACGGTGATGAATCAGTAGAGATTCCGGCAAAGATATCGGTCGTCTTCAGGAAAAATGGAGCTCAGTCGCCGACCGTAGTCACGGCAGACGCGGACCTCAATGCCGTTGCCGAAAGATTGCTTTCGCATTGGTGGCGCCTCCTCTATCGCCGAGATGATCCATTTAGCCTGTTGCCTACCTTCGCCGGCAAAAGTCCGTCGAAAAATTCCATATTGGTGAAATCCTGGGGAAAACATATCGAGTTGACATCAAGCCCCATCAGCGAAAACTCGCGTAGCAGTGTATATTTAACGAATACCGATGATTTCGCCGGCCAGGCTATGGACTTCATTGTGCAGACGGCCGTTAGAATATTTCATGAAAAACGCCGATTCCACACCAAAGTCGAATCTTTTCTAAATCGGATCAAGGACGTGCTGGAGCAACCTGAGGAAATCTCTTTCTGCCGAGCAGCGGGCGCCCTTGGCCTCTCCCCACACGCGACCGGCGATGCCGTGGCACGAAGTATTCGAGTACTGGTCAATTTCATCGCGGATGAGGACCCGCGGCTCGATTTCGCGTCGTCGATCCATCCCGATCGGTTGCCGGAAGCCCTGGACTGGATCGCTTCCAAGACCGACGACGGGAATACGAAAAACCACTTGGAGGGCCTTCCCGATCTTCGTCATCGGATCAATGAGGAAAGACGTGAACCAGCACCTGGAGATCGGCCCTGGCTGATCGGCACGGAAACAGCCAAACGCACGAGGCAACTACTCGGCCTAGGAGAAGACAGGGCACTGGGCACCCTTGCCAGTCTCGTCCAGCAGTTCGGTGGCCGAAGGGATTTCGAGTCCAGTACCTTCATCGAAGGCCGCCTGCGTGGCTGGTGTGCCGTCAGAAACTCGGCTCCGGTCGTCGTGGCCCGGCAGGAGGATATGGAAGCCACGACCTTCATCGTGGGACGCGCAATCGGCGACTACCTGATATTCGGTGAACGTGACGCCCCTGTTGCGGACATGTACACGGACCGGCAAGCTGCCGGACGGGCGTTTGCTGCGGAATTTCTTGCTCCCGCCGAAGGTGTACTGAGAATGATCAATGAAGAAGATATGTCTATGAGCGACGTCGCAAGACATTATGGCGCAAAGATGGGCGTTATTAAAAAACAATATTATAATAATTCATACCCTTCGGCATAAAAAAGTTGGAGCTTACTCTTTTACTCTCAAATACTCGTGGCCGCTTGAAGCGGCGTCGCCCCGGAGGCGAGGCGCCCCGGCCGCCAGCAGGACGCCGAGCCCGACGACCAGGGCCGCGGCTGTCCCGGCCGGCCCGGGAGCCTCGCCCAGGAGCGCCATGCCGCCGAACGCCGCGAGTGCGGGCGCCAGCGCGCTGAACGCGGCCGCGCGGGTGGCGCCGAGGCGGCGCACCGCGAAGCCGTAGGCGACGATCGCGACGAGGCCGGACAACCCGCCCTGGACCGCCGCCTGGATCGCGACCTCGCGCGACGGGGTCGAGAACAGGTCGGTGCCGAGGACGGCCGCGAGTGCCAGATGGACCGCCAGCGACCAGGCGGCGACCATGCCGGCGGCCTGGAAGGCGCTCAGGCCGCTGCGCCGGAAGGCGTGGGTATAGGCCGCCCACATCGCCGCGCAGAGGACGAAGAGCAGGTGGCCGCGCCAAGCGTCGCCGGCACCGGCCAGCGCCGCCGCCTCCAGGACGGCCACGCCCCCGGCGATCAGCCCGTATCCCGCGACGCGCGGCGGCCCTAGGCGCTCGCCCAGCAGCGCCCAGCCGATCAGGCCGGCCCAGAGCGGCATCGTCCCCGGCATCAGCACCCCGGCATGCGAGGCCGGCGCGAAGCCCAAGCCGGAGGAGCCGATCAGCAGGAACGGCGCGCCCGACCCCGCCACCATCAGCGCCACGAGCCGCAACGGCACGCCGCGCGGTAGCAGGCCGACCTTCAGCCAGGCCGGCGCCAGCAGCAGCGCCGGCACCCCGAAGCGCAGCAGGCCGAGATCGACCGGGCCGAGGCCGGTCGAGACCGAATGGCGCGTCGCCACGATCCACCCCGCCCAGATCGACACCGTCAGCAACGCCGCCGCCACACCCGCCGCCATGACTCTCCTCTCCTTCCCTGCCCCTCCGCCGCCCCTCCGGTGCGGGACGGCGCATTCTCGCGCACGGCCCCCTGGCAGGTCCTTGCCAATTCCGCCCCGCCGGGGGATGGTGGAGCAATGATCCACCCAAAGACGGCCGTGAAAGGGCAGGATGTGCTAGACCGGACCGATGTCGCGATCCTGAGGGCGCTGCAGGAGGACGGCAGGCTGGCCAATGTCGACCTGGCGGAGCGGGTGAACCTGTCGCCCTCGCCCTGCCTGCGGCGGACAAAGCGGCTGGAGGCCGACGGCGTCATCCGCGGCTACCGCGCCGACCTCGACCGGACCAGGCTCGGCCTCGGCCTGACGGTCTTCGTCGAGATCAAGGTCGCGCGCCACACCCTGGACAACGCCGACTCGCTGGGCCGGGCCCTGAGCGCGATCCCGGAGGTCGTGTCCTGCTTCATGCTGTCGGGCGACGCCGACTTCCTGGCCGAGATCGTCGTGCCGGACCTGGCCGCCTATGAGCGCCTGCTGTCGCAGACGCTGCTGATGCTGCCGATGGTGACCGACATCCGCTCCAACTTCGCGCTGCGCACGCTGAAGACCGGGGGACCGCTCGCGATTCCGCCCGCTTCCCGCTAACGTGCTTGCCGACGCCGTGCGCCACCCCCGGGAGACGAGTATGGAACCGAACGCGCAGACGCGGATCTGGCCGCCCCTCGTTCCCGCGCAGTGGGAGGAGACGCGCCGGGCGCTGCATATGTGGACCCAGGTGATCGGCAAGGTCCGGCTGGCGCTGGCGCCGTTGGAGAACCACTGGTGGCAGGTGCCGCTCTACGTCGACTGCCGGGAACTGACGACCTCGCCGATGCCCCATGACGGGCGCACGGTCCAGATCGACCTCGACCTCGTCGGCCATCGCCTCGCGATCCGGTGCAGCGACGGCACCGAGCGGGGGTTCGCGCTCGGGCCGGCGAGCGTCGCCGGCTTCCATGCGCGGCTGACGGCCGAACTCGCCGCCCTCGGCATCGAGGCGCCGATCTGGCCCGTGCCGGTGGAGGTGCCGGACCCGGTGCCGTTCGAGCGCGACCGGGAAATCGTCGCCTACGACGCCGACGCCGCGCAGCGCTTCTGGCGCGTCCTGGTCCAGGCCGACCGGGTGCTGAAGCGCTTTCGCGCCGGCTTCCTCGGCAAGGCCAGCCCGGTCCATTTCTTCTGGGGCAGCTTCGACCTGGCGGCGACGCGGTTCTCCGGCCGCCCCGCACCCCGGCATCCCGGAGCGCCCGGCGTCGCCGACGCCGTCACCCGCGAGGCCTACAGCCACGAGGTCAGCAGCGCCGGCTTCTGGCCGGGGGGCGGCGGGGTCGACACCGCCCTGTTCTACGCCTACGCCTACCCGGAGCCGCCGGGTTTCGCGCAGGCCGCCGTGCAACCCGCCGAGGCCCGCTACGACGAGACCCTGCGCGAGTTCGTCCTGCCCTACGACGCCGTGCGGCTGGCGCCCGATCCCGACCGGGCGCTGCTGTCCTTCCTGCAATCCACCTACGAGGCGGCCGCCGATCTCGGCGGCTGGGACCGCGCCGCGCTGGAGCGCGCAGCCTGATGGAGGAGGCGACCCACCAGGCGCCGCTCGTCGTCGAGGCGCTGATCGTGCTGGCGGCGGCGGTCGTGGCGGTGCCGCTGTTCAAGCGGCTCGGCCTCGGCTCGGTGCTGGGCTACCTGGCGGCGGGGCTGCTGCTCGGCCCCTCCGCCCTCGGCCTGTTCCAGGAGCCGGAGAAGCTGATGCACTTCGCCGAGCTCGGCATCGTGTTCCTGCTGTTCCTGATCGGGCTGGAGATCAATCTCGGCCGGCTGTGGAGCATGCGGCGCGACATCTTCGCGCTCGGCTCGGCGCAGATCCTGCTGTGCGGCGCCGCCCTCGCCCTCTACCCGCTGTTCGCGCTCGGGCTCGGACCCGGCGCGGCGCTGGTCGCCGGGCTCGGCCTCGCGCTGTCCTCGACCGCGATCGTGATGCAGGTGCTGGAGGAGCGCGGCGAGATGCGCACCGTCCACGGGCGGCGCAGCTTCGCCATCCTGCTGATGCAGGACCTCGCGATCGTGCCGCTGCTGGCCTTCGTGGTCTTCCTGGCCCCGGGCGGCGACGGCGACGGCACGCCGGTGTGGCTCTCGGTCGCAGGCATCGTCGCGGCGGTCGCGGCGGTGGTCGCGGCCGGGCGCTGGCTGCTCAACCCGCTGTTCGGGCTGCTCGCGCGGTCGGGCGCGCGCGAGATCATGACGGCGGCGGCGCTGCTGGTCGTGATCGCGGCGGGCGTGCTGATGACGCTGGTCGGCATGTCGATGGCGATGGGGGCGTTCCTCGCCGGGGTGCTGCTGGCCGAGTCCAACTACCGGCACGAGCTGGAGGCGGACGTGGAGCCGTTCCGCGGCCTGCTGCTCGGCCTGTTCTTCATCTCGGTCGGCATGAGCGTCGACCTGGCGCTGATCGCGGAGCGCTGGGCCGCGATCCTGGCCGGCGTGGCGATCCTGACGGCGGTCAAGGTCGCGGTGGTCTACGCCCTGGTCCGGCTGTTCGGGAACGGGCACGACGTCTCGGTCCGCTCGGCGCTCCTCCTCGCCCAGGGCGGCGAGTTCGGCTTCGTGCTGTTCTCGGCGGCCGCGGCCGCGGGGGTGATGTCCCGGGCCGATGCCGGCCTGCTGGTCGCCACGGTCACCGCTTCGATGGTCCTGACGCCGGCGCTGATCGCGCTGGGGCCGTGGCTGGCGTCGCGCCAGGCGCAGGCCGAGCCGGACGAGGATTTCTCGGACGCGCGGGGATCGGTGCTGATCATCGGCTTCGGCCGCTTCGGCCAGCTCGTCTCGCAGATGTTCCTGGCCGCCGGCCATGCGCTGGTCGTGATCGACAGCGACGTCCAGCGCGTCGAGGAGGCGCGGCGGTTCGGCGCCCGGATCTTCTACGGCGACGGCACGCGGCTCGACGTGCTGCGCGCTGCGCGCGCGGGGCAGGTCGGGCTGGTCGCCGTCTGCACCGCCGGGACCGAGGCCACCGACCGGATCGTCGAGGTGCTGCGCGAAGGCTTCCCGGGCGTGCCGCTGTTCGTCCGCTCCTACGACCGCCGCCACTCCATCGCGCTGCTGGAGCGCAACGTGGACTTCGAGCTGCGCGAGACCCTCGAATCGGCGCTCGTCTTCGGCCGCGAGGGCCTGGTGCGCCTGGGCGCCGACCGGGACGAGGCGGCCGAGATCGAGCGCGAGGTGCGCAGCCT
>NZ_DASYHS010000122.1:0-29560 GCF_035998295.1 Arenibaculum sp.
TCAGGAGTGACGTTCGGCAGGCCCGAACGCCGCCTCGAACTTTTCCAGGCCTTCGGGGGTGAAGGCGAGGACGCGGCCGTCGCGGCCGGCCCAGCCGCGCTCGACGACGCTCGACAGGATCGCGGCGCCCAGCGCGCCGGCGAGGTGGCTGCGCCGCTCGCTCCAGTCCAGGCAGGCGCGGCAGACCGGGCGGCGGCCGCGCTCCAGTGCCGCGACGTCGATCCCGAACTCGCCGAAGAAGCGGCGGCCGGCGTCGGTCAGGACCGGGCCGTCCGCGTCCGCGAGCAGGCCGCGCCGGGTCAGCCGGTCCATCAGCGCCACGCCGCGCTCGCCGGCGAGGTGGTCGTAGCAGATGCGCGCCGCCCGCAGCGCCGCGTCCTTCGGACCGGTGCGCACGCGCACCGCGCCGGTGCGCTGGGCAAGGCCCATCAGCGCCTCCAGCACCTGCGCCACGTCCGGCCCGGACAGGCGGAAATAGCGGTGCCGGCCCTGCTTCTCGGCGGCGACCAGGCTCGCCGCCTCGAGCTTGGAGAGATGGCCGCTCGCGGTCTGGATCGTGACGCCGCCGGCCTGCGCCAGCTCGCTGACGGTCAGCGCCCGCCCATCCATCAGGGCGGACAGCATGTTCGCGCGCGCCGGGTCGCCCAGCAGGGCCGCGACGGGAGCGATGACGGGACCTTCCTTCATGGTTCGATGGTAGCCGAAGCATGGGCGGGCTTCAACCGCCTATCATCCCCGTCACCACCTTGCACAAAGAGGACCGGGCCGATGATCACCTGCTTCATCCGCTACGAGATCGATCCGTTCAAGAAGGCCGCGTTCGAGGAATACGCCCGCAACTGGGGGCAGGCGATCCCGCGCTGCGGCGCCGACCTGATCGGCTATTTCGCCCCGCACGAGGGGTCGAGCACGACCGCCTACGGCGTCTACACCATCCCGAGCCTGGCCGAATACGAGGCCTACCGCGCGCGCCTCGCCCAGGACCCGCTCGGGCGCGCGAACTACGAGTTCGCGATGAAGGAACGCTTCCTGCTGCGGGAGGACCGGATCTTCCTGCGCCTGGCGTCGGCCCCCCATGCCCGGCAGGTACGCCCTTGATCGCCGTCATCTTCGAGCTGTGGGCGCCCGGGGACCGCAAGCAGCACTATTTCGACATCGCCCGGACGCTGGGCGCCGAGCTCACGGGGATGGACGGCTTCGTCTCGGTCGAGCGCTTCCAGAGCGTCGCCGACCCGGACAAGTACCTGTCGCTGTCGTTCTGGCGCGACGAGGAGGCGGTGAAGCGCTGGCGCAACCGGACCTCCCACCGCTCGGCCCAGGCGCGGGGGCGCAGCGGCGTGCTCGACGACTACCGACTGCGCGTCGCCGCCGTGCTGCGCGACTACGGCATGACCGAGCGCGGGGAGGCGCCGCCCGACAGCCGGGCGGCGCACGACGCGCGGTAGTTCCGGTTCGGCGGCAAGAACCGGGACGCGGCGGTACGGGAAGATCCCGATCATCCGGGCCGAGCAGCAAGCTCGGTTCGAAAGAGGATCCAGGAATGACCGTATTGCACGGCAAGACAGCCATCGTGACCGGCGCCAGCTCCGGCATCGGGCGCGCGACCGCGAAGCTGTTCGCCCGGGAAGGGGCGCGCGTGGTCGTGAGCGCGCGGCGCGGCGCCGAGCTCGACGCCCTCGTCGCGGAGATCGAGGCGGAAGGCGGCCAGGCGGTCGCCGTCGCGGGCGACGTCAGGGACGAGAGCCTGGCCAAGGCGCTGGTCGACACGGCGGTCGAGCGCTTCGGCGGGCTCGACATCGCCTTCAACAACGCGGGCGTCGTCGGCGAGATGGCGCCCGTTTCGGAAGTATCGACGGCGGGCTGGCGAGACGTGCTCGACACCAACCTGACCGGCGCCTTCCTCGGCGCCAAGTACCAGGTGCCGGCGATGCTGGCGCGCGGCGGCGGCTCGCTCGTCTTCACGTCCACCTTCGTCGGCTGGACGGTCGGCATGCCCGGCATGGCGGCCTACGCCGCGGCCAAGGCCGGCTTGATCGGCCTGACCAAGGTGCTCGCGGCCGAGCTCGGCCCGAAGGGCGTCCGGGCGAACGCGATCCTGCCCGGCGGCACCGACACGCCGGCCAGCATCACCAACGCGCCCGGAGCCGGCCCCGAGGTCCTGGCCTTCGTCGAGAACCTGCACGCGCTCAAGCGCATCGCGCGGCCCGAGGAGATCGCGCGCTCGGTGCTCCACCTCGCGTCCGACGCGGCGAGCTTCGTGACCGGCACGGCGATGCTGGTCGACGGCGGCGTGTCCGTCACCCGGACCTGAGCGGCGCCCAGGCGAGGGCGGCGGCGACGGCGTCCGCCAGCTGGCCCGGCGTGAAGGGCTTCCTCAGGTAGCCCGCCGGGCCGACCGCCGCGGCCCGCTCGCGGGTCGTGGCGTCGCCCTGCCCGGTCACGAACAGGACGCGGCAGCCGTGCCGCTCCTTCAGGATGCCGGCCGACACGATGCCGTCGACGGCGCCCTTGAGCCGGATGTCCATCAGGACCAGGTCCGGGATCGCCGTCGCCGCCTGGTCCACCGCCTCCTCATGGCTGACCGCCATTCCGATCACCCGATAGCCGAGGTCCTCCAGGATCTCGGCATTGGCGATGGCGACGAGCACCTCGTCCTCGACGATCAGGATACGGGCCAGGATACGGGCGTGTGTCACGGAACTGTTACCGCTGAAAATATACCCACAAGGTACATGTCCGCCCTTATACTGTGGGGATCGGCAAGGAGCCCACCATGACAGCCTTCGTAGATAGTGGCATTCCGGCGGTCGGCCAAGTGCGCTGGGGAACCCATTTCTGCCAGTTCTATGAGACGGCCGCGGACCTCGTCGACACGCTGGTCCCCTACTTCAAGGCCGGGCTCGAAAACAACGAGCAGTGCCTGTGGGTGGCGGCCCGGCCGCTCGGCGCCGAGGAGGCCGGGAACGCGCTGCGCGCGGCGGTGCCCGACCTCGACCGGCGCCAGCGGCGCGGCCAGATCCAGATCGTCGACGCCGGGGAGTGGTATCTCCGGGACGGCAAGAAGGGCGCCGACATCCTGCTCGACGAATGGCTCGCGCTCAAGGACCGGGCGCTGGAGAACGGCTACCTGGGCCTGCGCGCGACGGGGAACACCTATTTCCTCGAGGCGGGGGACTGGGACTCCTTCGCCGAGTACGAGACCAAGGTGAACGCCTGCTTCTGCGACCACCGGGTCATTGCGCTGTGCAGCTACTGCACGCAGCGCTGCAATGCCGGCGGCGTGCTGGACGTGGTCGAGAACCACGAGTTCGCGCTGGCGCGGCGCCGGGGCGCCTGGACGCTGCTGGAAAGCAGCGCGCTGAAGCAGGCGAAGGAGGAGCTGCGGCGCGTCAACGGGGAGCTGGAGACGCGCGTCGCCGAGCGGACCTCGGCGCTGAGCGTCGCCCTGGACGAGACGCGGCGCGCCGCCGCCGAGAAGGACGTGCTGCTGCAGGAGGTCCACCATCGGGTCAAGAACAATCTGCAGATCGTCAACAGCCTGCTGATGCTGAAGGCACGGCGCAGCCGCGACCCCGCCCTGCGCGAGGCGTTCGAGGACACGCTGCGCCGGGTCACGGCGATGAGCCTCGTGCACGAGGCGCTGTACCAGCACGACGACACGAGCGGCATCGAGTTCGCCGTCTATCTGCGCACGCTCGGCGCGGCGCTGACCGACAGCTTCGGCGTGACCGGCCGTATCGCGGTCGAGGTGGGCCCGGCGGAGGGCCGGCTCGACCTGAACACGGCCGTCCCGGTCGGGCTGATCGCGGCGGAGGCGATCGCGAACGCGCTGAAGCACGCCTTCCCCGCCGAGGGGACGGGCCGGATCGAGATCCGGTTCCGTGCGCCGGGCGGCGGCGAGGAGGGCGAGCTGGTGGTGCGCGACGACGGCCGGGGCATCGGCGACGCGGACGCGTCCGGCACCGGCGGGTCGGGGCTGGCGCTGGTCAAGGCCATCGCCCGCCAGGTCGGCGGCGGCGTGTCGATCGAGACGCGCGGCGGGACCGAGTTCCGGTTGTCCTTCGGGGGCTGACGCCCGGGTCTCCCCGCCTGCACCGTTGACCGGCACGCCGAAGACGCCTGCAATGCCGGTCTTGCAAGCGCAACACCGGCACCGGAGCAGGGAGGAACACGTGAGGAAACTGTTCGCAACGGCCGCGGTCGCGGCGGCGCTGGCCCTGTCCGCGCCGCCGCAGGCGGTTCTCGCCGCCACCCCGCCGGACATGCTCGTCGTCGCCCAGAACATCGACGACATCGTCAGCCTGGACCCCGCCCAGGCCTACGAGTTCACCTCGGGCGAGATCGTCACCAACCTCTACGACCGGCTCGTCCAGTACGACGCGGAGGACACGGAGACGCTGGTCGGCGGCGTCGCCGAGGACTGGACCGTGTCGGAGGACGGCCGGACCATCACCTTCACGCTGCGCGACGGCGTCACCTTCCATTCCGGCAACCCGCTGCGGCCCGAGGACGTCGTCTTCTCCTTCTCGCGCGTGGTCGAGCTGAACAAGGCGCCGGCCTTCATCCTGACCCAGCTCGGCTGGACGCCCGAGAACGTCCGGGACATGGTCCGGGTCGCCGGGCCGAACCAGGTGGCCGTCAGCTTCGAGGGCGACTTCTCGCCGGCCTTCGTGCTGAACGTGCTGGCCGCGCGCCCGGGCTCCATCGTCGACGAGAAGACGGTGATGGCGAACGAGCGGGACGGCGATCTCGGCAACGCGTGGCTGAACGCCAACTCGGCCGGCACCGGCCCGTTCCGGCTGCGCGCGTACCGCCCGAACGAACTGCTGACGATGGACGCCAACCCCGACTACTTCAAGGGCGCGCCCGCGATGCGCACGGTCGCGATCCGCCACGTCGCGGAGCCCGCGACCCAGCGCCTGCTGCTGGAGGCGGGCGACGCGGACCTGGCGCGCAACCTGACGCCCGACCAGATCGCCGGGCTCGAGGGACGGGACGGGATCAGGATCGAGACCTATCCCCAGGCGGCGGTCCACTTCCTCAGCTTCAACCAGAAGACCGAGGCGCTGACCCCGCCGGCGGTGTGGGAGGCGGCGCGCCATCTCGTCGACTACGAGGGCATGGCGAACAGCTTCCTGCGCGGCCAGATGCAGGTGCACCAGGCGTTCTGGCCGAAGGGCTTCCCCGGCGCGCTCACCGGGACCCCCTACGCCTACGATCCCGAGAAGGCGCGGCGCATCCTGGCCGAGGCCGGCGTCGAGACGCCGATAAGGGTGACGCTGGACGTGATCGGCAGCCCGCCCTTCACCGACATCGCCCAGGCCCTCCAGGCGAGCTTCGCCGGCGCCGGCATCAACTTCGAGATCGTCCCCGGCACCGGCAGCCAGGTGATCACCAAGTACCGGGCGCGCAATCACGAGGCGATGCTGCTGTACTGGGGCCCGGACTTCATGGACCCCCATTCCAACGCCAAGGCCTTCGCCTACAACGCCGACAATTCCGACGCCAGCTACCAGAGCACGACGACCTGGCGCAACGCCTGGGCGGTGCCGGACGAGATGAACGCGATGACCATGGCGGCGCTGGCCGAGAAGGACGAGGAGAAGCGCCGGGAGACGTATCTGGAGCTCCAGCGCCGGGTGCAGGCGTCGTCGCCCATCGTCGTGATGTTCCAGGCCGTCAGCCAGGGCGCCATGCGGGACGGCGTCGAGGGGTTCGTCAACGGCACCACCTCGGACTTCGTGTTCTACCGGCTGGTCACCAAGGAATGAGCACGGACCCGGCGGGCGGCGCGCCGTCGCTGCCCCGGCCCTTCCCGGATGCGGACGCGATCCGGGGGGACCGCGTCGACCTGGAACGCCTCGACCCCGCGCGCCACGGGCCGGAGCTGTGGCGGGCGATCGGCGATCCGGGGCTGTGGGCGGGCGTGCCGCCCGGCCCGTTCCCGGACGAGGCCGCGTTCGTGGACTGGCTGCGCCTGCGCATCGGCCAGTCCGGCACCGTCCTCCACGCGATCATGGACAAGTCCGGCGGCACGGCGCGCGCCGCCGGGCTGTTCCTGCTCCTCCAGGTCAACGCGGCGATGGGCGTGGCCGAGCTCGGCCTCGTCTACGGCCCGGCGCTGTCGCGCAGGGCCGGCGGCACCGAGGCCTTCCTGCTCCAGGGCCGCTACCTGTTCGAGACGCTGGGCTACCGGCGGCTCGAATGGCGCTGCACGCCGGAGAACAAGGCCTCGATGCGTGCGGCCGCGCGCTACGGCTTCACGCTGGAGGGCGTGCTGCGCCAGACGATGTGGGTCAAGGGCGGCAACTGGGACACGGCCGTCCACGCGATCCTGGACCGCGAATGGCCGGCCGTCGCCGCCCGCCTGGAGGCCTGGCTGGCGCCCGGCAACTTCGCGCCCGACGGCACGCGGATCAGGCCCCTGGCGGATTTCCTCCGCCAGGGGCCCGCCTGACGCGGCGAATGCCGCAAGCCCGCATACTGACGCGGGCGAACGCCGCGAGCCGTCAAGGAGTGTCGTCGGTACGGTCCTTGCGCTCGTTCGCAACTTCGGCATCGGTCCGGCGGACGGTGTCGTGGATCCGTTCGGTCCGATCCGTCTCCTCCTTGCGGACGACGAGTTCCTCGCGGACCCGTGCTTCCTTGTCGACCACGGCCTCCTCGTTGCGCTCGACGAACTCGTGGGTATGTTCCTCGAAGGAGGAAGCCGCCTGCGCGTCCCGCGTATCGCGCTCCACCGGCCGACGCTCGATCACCACCCTTTCCTGGTGGAGCGTCACGTCCTTGTCGACCGGCGTCTCGCGGACAAAGGTGCGGACCCGGACACGGTTCTCCCGCTGCCTCTTGCCGACCTCGACCTGTTCCTCCATGAGCGGGATCCGCTCTTCGGCGGCCTGCTCGGGGCTGTAGTCCGGGCTGGCGTCGTAATTGCTCCAGCCGGCGGCGCGATAGCGTTCGTGGCGCGCGTCGATGTCGGCGGGGTTGTGACGCTCGATGATGTCGTGCGCCTCCTCGGCCTCGCTCGACGGCAGTTCGCCGACCAGCAGCGTGCCGCCGCGGCGCACGCCTTCGGCGTAGACGTTGGCGTCGTGCTGGGGAACGCCCAGCGAGGTCAAGGCCTGGACGCGGCGCGACGGCGTCGCGAATTCCCGGGCCAGGCTCTGGAGACGCGGGTCCTGCGTAACGGCCCGTTCGGATGCGTAGGACGGATCGCTGATCCAGAACCTTTCGCGGTGGTGGCCGGCCGCCATGATCTCGGTCAGGGCGCGGCGTGCCGTCTCTGCGTCGTCGTATAGTGCGACGAGGGTAGTGTCGGCCATGTCATGTTCCTCGGAAAGGGAGGGGAAGTACCCGGCAGCGGGGCACGATCACTGCTGTGGCGGCGGCACCGGGGTCACGGGCTCGACGGTCGTGCCGGTCGGCTCGACCACGACGGCCTCCTGGTCGTTGCCCGAGAAGAGCCACCAGAGCAGGGCGAGGATCACGAGCGCCGCGATCAGCCACGCCCACCAGGGAACGCCGCGCTTGCGCGCCGGGGCATGAGACGTGTTGGCCGGCCCGGTGGTGGTGGTCTTGCGGTCGACGTTGGTGTAGAGGCCAGACTTTTCCGGCTGTTCAGCCATGGATGAAAACTCCCGCTGACGGTTGGATCATGTCGCAACAGGACCTCCATCGGTTGGTTCCTCCCCAGGAAGCTACGGGCCGGAGCCATACAACCGGCGGCCGAAGGCGAACGGACTTCTCGCCGAACGATGTCTCGGAAGAGCACTGTCGGAATGGTGCCGACGGATGGCTGCCCACCGAATATAAAGAGCGTGCGCGTCGGAGCGCCCTCCGCCCACCTTCCAGAGGCCGGTCCCCGGCAGGCGGTGGCCCGGGAAGTACCGGATCATCGCCAATGCCGGGGCGGAGCGCCCTCCCGACTACCGGGAAGAAGGTCGACCGGCCCTCACGGGCCGTTTCCGGGCAGGCGGTGCGCCAGGAAGAAGCGCAGCATCTCGCGCGCGGCGTCCGGCCCGCGCGGGTCCGTGTAGGAGCCGGAGGGGCTGCCGCCCGCCCAGGCGTGCCCGGCCCCGTGGACCGTCCACTGCTCGCACAGCACCCGGCCCGAGGGATCGGCATGGACCGCGCGGCTGTAGGCATGGCCGCCGGGCACCCGGCCGCGCTCGACGGCGGGGTGCCGCCCGGCCGCGGACGCCGTGGCCAGGGCCGCGACGGCGTCGCCGTTGCGGGGATGGACGGTCGTGTCCCGGTCGCCGTGGAAGACGATGGTCGGGACGCCGCGCCGCGCCGGGTCGCCCGCCGCGCCCTGGCGCATGGCGGCGAAGGCCGAGGGCAGGTCGCGCGCAGCCCCGGCCGGCAGGCCGGAATGCACCCCGACGGCGGCGAAGAGGTCGGGATACGCGGCCGCGACCAGGGCTGCGGCGGCACCGCCGGCCGAGAGCCCGGCGACGTAGACGCGGGCGGCGTCCACGGGGTGGTCGCGCATGATCTGGCGGACGATCCCCGCGATCAGCGAGGGCTCGCCCCGGTCGCGCTCCTGGTGGCCGGGCTCGAACCAGTTCCAGCACTTGTTGGCGTTGGCCGAGGAGGGCTGCTCCGGATAGGCCACGAGGCAG
The DNA here is from genome assembly GCF_035998295.1 of Arenibaculum sp. Classification (NCBI taxonomy): domain Bacteria; kingdom Pseudomonadati; phylum Pseudomonadota; class Alphaproteobacteria; order Rhodospirillales; family Azospirillaceae; genus Arenibaculum; species Arenibaculum sp. The sequence continues at coordinate 8,622 of NZ_DASYHS010000122.1, forward strand.
CCATGCTCCTCCGCGAGCGCGTTCATGCCCGTGCCGGCGGCGAAGTCGTCGGGCGACTGGGTGCAGCCGTGCAGCATCACCACCAGGGGAAGCGGCCCGCCGGTCCGGCTGGCGGGAACGTAGAGCCGGTAGGCGCGCGTGCCGGCGGCCCCGGAGTGGGAGGCCGTCTCGAACGCGGCGCCGTCGGGCAGCGGCACGGGGGCGGGCTGCGGGGCCTTGGCGCGCCGGCGCAGGCCGCGCAGGGTCTCGCCCAGGCCGGACCGGGGCCGGGCCGGGCCGTCCGGCCGCGGAGCGGGCCGTTCGGGCGGCGCCTCGTCGAGCGTGACGTAGTCGGCATCGATCACGGTGGGGTCGCCCAGCCTGGGATCGGCCGTCTCGGCGCCGGCCGGCGCGGGGGCGGCCCCGCCGCCGAGCAGGCGCTGGATCAGGGCGGTCGCTTCGCTCAGCTTGCCGGCGCCGGTGAGGCGGGTCGCCTCGGCCATCCCGGAGCGGAATCTGTCGGTCATGTCGATGCCTTCATCTGCGGTCGGTGCGGCGGGCGCCGTCACCGGATACGGCCGAAGCCGTTATTGGATACGGTCCGCGAGGGCCGCCTTGACTTCGGTGCTGGCGTGCAGCGCGCCCAGCACCGTCAGCGAGGCGATGGCGGCGCGGGCAAGGTCGGGGGTGACGTCCGGGGCGATGGTGGCGAGGCCGAGGACGCGGATGTCGAGCATCTGCCCGGCCGCCAGCGCCGCCTCCAGATCGGCACGCCCGAAGCGGCGCAGGCCGAGATCCACGCTCTTGCGGGTCACGGCCTTGCTGACCACGTCGGCGTGCCGCTCGATCTGGTTGCGGATGGCGGTCCGGATGAAGTCGGTGCGGTTGGAATAGAACCCTTCCCGGACCAGCAGGTCGACCTGCCCGAGATCGACGAAGCCGAGGTTGATCGTGATCTTCTCACTGTCCGCGGGTCTGTCGGCCATCACCTACCATCCATTCACCATCTAGCTGGATGGTAGGTGGTGTGACATCCGACGGCTGTCAAGCCGCTTCGCCTCATGAACCGCTTGCCTTTCGGGAAAACGCGAAAGAGGATCGACCGGACGGATCGGTCTACTTGGTGCGGGCCTGGTGCCGGCCCGTCGCGCCGTCCGCACCGGGCCGCTCGCGAAAAGGCATCCCTCTCCCATGACCGGCAACGCAGACGAAGCCATCGCAGACGAAGCCGGCGGACGCCCCGTGCCCGACTTCCTCGCCAGCGGCGGCGGGATGGGTGCGCGCATGCGGTCGCACGACTGGTCGCGCACGCCGCTGGGCGCGCCGGAGACCTGGCCGCAGAGCCTGCGCTCGGCCATCAGCATCTGCCTCGGGACGAGCTACCCGATCGCGATCTACTGGGGACCCGAGCTGGCGCTCCTCTACAACGACGCCTGGAGCCCGATCCCCGGCAAGAAGCACCCCTGGGCGCTGGGACGTCCTGGCCGCGAGGTGTGGCCCGAGCTCTGGGACACGATCGGCCCCCTCTACGAGAAGGTCCAGGCGACCGGCGAGGGGATCTGGCAGGAGGACCAGCTCCTGCCGATGCACCGGCACGGCTACACGGAGGAGTGCTACTTCAACTTCACCTTCAGCCCGATCCGCGGCGAGGACGGGAGCGTCGAGGGCATCTTCAACGCCGTCGTCGAGACCACGTTCCGCGTCATCAGCGAGCGGCGGGAGCGCACGCTGCGCGTGCTGGCGGAACGGCTCGCGGCGGCCCGGTCGGAAAGCGACGTGTGGGAGATCCCGGCCCGGACGCTGACCCGGAGTGCCGCGGACGTGCCGTTCTGCCTGCTGTACCGGCTCGACGGGACGGGGCACGCCCGGCTGGCCGGCCATGCCGGCCTGCCGCCGGGCGGGCCGGCCAGCCCGGAGGTGATCGAGGCCGCCGGCACGGCGGGGACGATCGAGGCCGCCGGCGCGGCGGGGGCGTGGCCGCTGGCCCGGGCGCTGGCGACCGGCCGGTCCGAAAAGGTGGACGGCCTGTCCGCGCTGTTCGGCGCGGCGCTGCCGGGCGGGCTGTGGCCGGAACCGGCCGAGAGCGCGCTGGTGGTGCCGGTCGCGGCGACCCGCCCGGGCGACGCCGCGGGCTTCCTGATCGCCGGCATCAGCCCGCGCCGGGCACTCGACGAGGAGTACCGGGCCTTCATCGAGCGCGCGGCCGCCCATGTCGCGACGGCGCTGGGCAATGTCCGCGCCTACCAGGAGGAGCGCCGGCGCGCGGAAGCCCTGGCCGAGATCGACCGCGCCAAGACCACCTTCTTCTCCAATGTCAGCCACGAGTTCCGGACCCCGCTCACCTTGATGCTCGGGCCGCTGGAGGAGGCGCTGGCCGATGCCGGGCGCCTGCTTCCCGAGGAGCTGGAGCGCGTGCGGGTCATCCACCGCAACGGGCTGCGGCTGCTGAAGCTGGTCAACGCGCTGCTGGATTTCTCGCGGATCGAGGCCGGGCGCGCGCAGGCGAGCTTCGAGCCGACGGACCTCGCCGCCCTCACCACCGAACTCGCGAGCACCTTCCGCTCCGCGTGCGAGAAGGCGGGGCTCGCGCTCGTCCTGCGCTGCCCGCCGCTCGCCGGGCCGGTCCATGTCGACCGGGACATGTGGGAGAAGATCGTCCTCAACCTGCTCTCCAACGCGTTCAAGTTCACCTTCGAGGGCGGGATCGCGGTCGAGCTCGGAGCGGACGGGGGCAGAGACGGGGACGGAGGCGGGGACTGGGCCGCGCTGACGGTGCGCGACACCGGCACCGGCGTCCCCGCGCACGAGCTGCCCCGCCTGTTCGAGCGCTTCCACCGGGTCGAGGGCGCGCGCGGGCGCAGCTACGAGGGCAGCGGCATCGGCCTCGCCCTCGTGCAGGAGCTGGTGAAGCTGCACGGCGGCACGATCCGGGTCGAGAGCGAGGAAGGACGGGGCACGGCGTTCCACGTCAGGGTCCCGTTCGGCACTTCCCACCTGCCGCAGGACCGCGTCCGGGAGGACGGCGCGCCAGCCCCGGCCCCCTCTTCCCCGGCCCCCTCTTCCCCGGCCGTGCGCGCGCAGGCCTATGTGGAGGAGGCGCTGCGCTGGCTGCCCGACGCGCGGCCGGCCGGGGAAGAGCGAACCGCGGCGGAGGGGACCGGGCAGGAGACGGGCGGGCGGGCCTTCGTGCTGCTGGCCGACGACAACGCGGACATGCGCGACTACGTGCGCCGGCTGCTGGCCGGGCGCCACGACGTCGAGGCGGTGCCCGACGGGCGGGCGGCGCTCGACGCGATGCGGGCGCGCCGGCCGGACCTGCTGCTCACCGACATCATGATGCCCCGGCTCGACGGGTTCGGGCTGCTGCGCGCGGTGCGCGGGGACCCGCAGCTCGCCGACCTGCCGGTGATCATGCTGTCCGCGCGCGCCGGCGAGGAGGCCGGCATCGAAGGCCGCGCGGCCGGCGCCGACGACTACCTGGTCAAGCCCTTCTCGGCCCGCGAGCTGATCGCGCGCGTCGACACCGGCCTCGCGACCGCGCGCCTGCGCCGGGAGCACATGCAGGCGCTGCACCGGCTCAACGAGGCGCTCGCGGGGCAGGTCGAGGAACGCACGCGCGAGCGGGACCGCATCTGGAGCATCAGCCGGGACCTGTTCGTGGTCTGCGGCCTCGACGGGCGCTACCGGACCACGAACCCGGCCTGGACCCGGCAGCTCGGATACGCCGAGGGCGAGCTGGTCGGGACCCGGTTCGACGCGCTGGTCCATCCCGAGGACCAGGCCGCCGCGCAGGCGGCCTTCGAGCGCCTGGCCGGCGGCGCCGTGGCCGAGGACGTCGACGTCCGCATCCGCGCGGCGGACGGCGCCTGGCGCTGGTACAGCTGGACCGCCGTGCCCGAAGGCGACGTCTTCCATGCCGCCGGCCGGGACGTCACCGCGCGCAAGGAGCTGGAGGAGCAGCTCCGCCAGGCCCAGAAGATGGAAGCGGTCGGCAAGCTCACCGGCGGGGTCGCGCACGACTTCAACAACCTGCTCCAGGTCATCGGCGGCAACCTCCAGCTCCTGCTGAAGGACGTCGCCGGCAACGGGCGCGCCGAGCAGAGGCTGCGCAACGCCCTCAACGGCGTGAACCGCGGCTCGAAGCTGGCCTCCCATCTGCTGGCGTTCGGCCGCCGGCAGCCGCTGGCGCCCGAAGTGGTCAATCCCGGCCGGCTGGTGCGCGGCCTCGACGACATGCTCCACCGCGCGCTGGGCGAAGCCGTCGAGATCGAGACCGTCGTCGCCGACGGGCTGTGGAACACCTTCGTCGACGTCGCCCAGGTCGAGAACGCCCTGCTGAACCTGGCGATCAACGCCCGCGACGCGATGGAGGGCCGCGGCAGGCTGACGATCGAGGTCGCGAACGCCCCGCTCGAGGACGCGCATTCCGCCCGGCTCGCCGAGGTGGAGCCCGGACAATACGTGACGCTGGCGATCACCGATACCGGCTGCGGCATCCCGCCGGAGCTGGTGTCGCGCGTCTTCGAGCCGTTCTTCACGACCAAGGCGGAGGGACAGGGGACCGGGCTCGGGCTGAGCATGGTCTACGGCTTCGTCAAGCAGTCGGGCGGGCATGTCGGGATCCACAGCGAGCCCGGCCGGGGGACGACGGTCAGGATCCACCTGCCGCGCACGCACCGGGACGAGGAGGCCGCAGCGGAGGTGGGGGCCGGAGAGGTCGAGGCCGGGCCGGCGACCGGCGGCAGCGAGACCGTCCTGGTGGTCGAGGACGACCAGGACGTCCGCGCGACTGTGGTCGAGATGCTGTCCGACCTCGGCTACGGCGTCCTGATGGCCAAGGACGCGCAGGGCGCGCTGGCGATCGTGGAGAGCGGCGCGCCGGTGGACCTGCTGTTCACCGACGTCGTGATGCCGGGCCGGCTCCGCAGCCCCGAGCTGGCCCGCAGGGCGCGCGAGCTTCTGCCGGGCATCGCGGTGCTGTTCACCTCGGGATACGCCGAGGACGCGATCGTCCACGACGGACGGGTGGACGACGGCATCGAGCTGCTGAGCAAGCCGTACACGCGCGAGGCGCTGGCGCGCAAGCTGCGCCACGTGCTGCGCAACCAGCGGCAGAGGGACGCCGGCGCGGCGGCGGACCCGCCGAAGCCGGGGCCGGAACCGGGGCCGGAACCGGGGCCGGAGCCGGAGCCGGAGCCGGAGCCGCGCCCGCTGCGCGTGCTGCTGGTGGAGGATGACGGGCTGATCCGCTTCGCGACGGCCGAGATGCTGGAGGGCCTCGGGCATCTCGTCACCGAGGCGGGCGACGCGGCGGAGGCGCTGGCGCTGATCGAGACGCAACCCGTCGACGTGCTGCTGACCGACATCGGCCTGCCCGGCATCTCGGGCAAGGAGCTGGCGGCCCGGGCCTGCCGGCGGGTGCCGGGGCTGCGGGTCGTGTACGCCTCGGGATACGAGCTGCCCGAGACGGCCGGCGACGGCGACCCGGCCGGGCGCGCGGTCCTGCTGCGCAAGCCCTATGGCGAGAAGGCGCTGGCCGACGCCCTGGCGGCCGCTATGGCATGACGCCCTGGCGGCCGCTATGGCGTGACGCCGGACCGCCCGGTCACGGGGCGGCGTCGTAAGCGAGATGGACCAGCGGGAGGGGACGCCCCTCGTCGTCCAGGGGCGACCGCCCGATCTCCCGGAAGCCCAGGCGCCCGTAGAACGCCCGGGCCCCGCGGTTCCGTTCGTTGACGTCGACCGCCAGCCCGGCGCCGCCCCCGAGCGCCCCGGTGACGAGGGCGCGGCCGACGCCCCTGCCCTGCCAGGCCGGGTCCACGAACAGCGCATCGATCTTGCGCCCCGTCATCCCCATGAAGCCGACCGGCACGTCGCCGCCATCCACGGCGACCATGAACCGCCCCGCCGGCAGATAGCGGTTGCGCACCAGGTCCGCGTAGAAGCGGATGTCCTCCTCGGTCAGGAAGTCGTGCGTCGCCCGGACGGCGGCGAGCCAGACCTCGAAGAGCGCCGGGACGTCGTCGGGGCGCGACGGACGGATCGGGAGCATCTGTTCACCCATCGCGGATCTCGGGCGCGGGATGGTGATGCAATCCGGCCGGAGCCGCAACGGCGCCCGCATGCATGGCGGTTCCCATCCCCGCCCCGGTGCCGGAGCCGGCCGCATGAGGCATACTTCCGGCCACGAAGCGAGAGGGGGAGACGGATGGCCGACGATGCCGAGCGAACCGGTGAGGGCGCACGATGAGCGCATCCTCCTTCCTCGTCCTCGGCGCGTCGCTTCTGAGCTGGGCGGTGCTTCTCGTCACCAGCCGCGTGCTCCTGGTCGGATCGGGGCTGGACCCCTGGCTGTTCACGCTCATCCAGATGACGGCCGGCGGCGCGTTCCTGATGGTGATCGCCGGACGCGGCACGGGCATCATGGAGGCGCTGCGCAATCCCTATACCTGGCTCTACGGCGTGCTGCGCGTCGCGACCGCCGCGTTCTTCACCGCCGCCCTGGTGCATACCACGACCGCCAACGCCGCCTTCCTCGGCATCGTATCCGTGCCGATCAGCATGGTCGTCCTGTGGCTCGTACTTTCCCGCCGGCCTTCGCGCCTGGAGCTGCCGGGCCACGTGGCGGTCCTTCTGGGGCTCGCCCTTCTGGCGCAGAGTCTGGAGGGCGGCTGGCGCAATCCCGCCCTCGTCCTCATGATGCTGTCGGAGCTCTGCGTCGTCGTCTCCACATTGATCGCCGAGCTGCATCCGCTCAATCAGACCGACGACACGCGGCAGCGGGCACGCCTTACCGGCATCATGCTGCTCGCGAGCGCGCTCTTCATGCTGGCGGCGGCACTTGGCCTCGGCCTCCTCGCGCGATGGCTGCCAGGTCTCCGCATGGCGGTGCCGGGCGACCTGGCGTGGGTGGCCGATCCCGCCCTTGCGCTCGACCCCTATCTCTGGGCATCGGCCGGCCTGGTGGGAGTGCTGTTGCGGGGGCCTTCGGTGTTCCTGTCCCTGAAAGCCATTCATCGCGTCCGGACCGAGAACTACATCGCCGGCGTGGCGGCGCTTCCGTTCATGAGCCTCGCTCTCGAGGCGGCGGCGACGGCGCTCGGCTGGCTCGCACCGGCACCGCCGGCAGGTGCCGCAACCTTGTTCGGCACGGTGGCGACCCTCGGGTCGCTGAGCGTGCTCTGGACGCGATCGAGGAAGGCAAAGGCAGGTATCGCCGCGCCCGCCGGCAAGAGGGTCCGGACCGGGACCGGCTGACGACACTGCCGGCCCGGCCGTGCGCGACCACGCCGGCAGCGCGCCTTTACAAGCGGGCGCGCAGGACCATCGAGCCGTAGGCGGGCAGGCGCAGGGCGGGCGCCCGGGGGTCGAGCACCGCCGTCCCGCCGTTCAGGAGGTCGTCGAAGCGGCCGGTCCCCGTGACGGCCGGGCCGGCCGGGTCCAGGCCGACATCGACCGCCTCGCCGCCGAAATTGAGCAGGACCAGCACGTCCCCGGCCGGCGTCGCGCCGGGCCGGCGATAGGCCAGCACCACGTCGTCGCGGGTGGTCCGCACCGGCTCGATCTCGCGCGAGCGCAGCGCCGGGACGTCGCGGCGCAGGGCCGCCAGCCGGGTCAGGTGGGGCGTCAGGCCGTGGTCGTCGCGCCACGCGATCGGCGGGCCCTCGTCATAGGGCTCGAACGCGGCGCCGACCTCGTCGCCGTTGTAGACCAGCGGCAGGCCCGGCGCCGTGAACAGGAGCACCGCCGCCACCCGGGTGCGCGCGGGCCCGTGCCGCGTCACGAAACGCGCGCCGGTATCGTTGTTGTTCAGGAAGCGCAGGACCAGGGTGTCGTCGGGAAAGCCGGCGCCGCCGTTGACCAGCGCGGCGCGCAGCAGCCCCGGGTCGGCGTCGGCACCGCCCTCGCCGAAGGCGTCGCGCCACGCCCATTCGCCCAGCCGGCCGGTCCAGTCGTAGGCGGCGTCGAAGCCGTTGGCGACGTGGTAGGGGTCGCGGGCCGAGGCCTCGGCCAGCAGGAACAGGTCGGGGTCGATGCGCTTCAGCTCGGCGCGCCAATGCGGCCAGAACTCCGGCGCCCGCTCCTGCACGCCCCAGCTCGCGTCGACCCGGAAGCCGTCGATGCCGAACTCCCGGACCCAGTGCGCGAAGCCCGCGACGACGTAGTTGCCGACCTCGGGGTTGTCGAAGTCGAGGTTCTTGAGGTTCTCCCAGTCGAAGTAGTGGGTGGCGCGGCCTTCGGCGTCGCGCTCGAACCAGCCGTGATAGGGCGACGCGGCGCCGCGTCGCGCCGTGTCCCGATAGTAGGGGTGCCGGTCCGAGACGTGGTTCGGCACGAAGTCCATCAGGACGCGCAGGCCGCGCGCATGCGCCGCGTCGACCAGGGCGCGCAGGTCGTCCGGCGTCCCGAAGGCGGGACGCACGCGGAAGGGATCGACGACGGCGTAGCCGAAATCGTCCGGCGGGGAATCGGTGATCGGCGACAGCCAGATCGCGGTCGCGCCGAGGGCGGCGATCGCGTCCAGGCGCGCGGCGACGGCGCGCAGGCCGTCCGGCCCGAACAGGAACGGCACCACCCCGTAGAGGACGGCGTCGTCGACCCAGGCGGGATGCTCGCGCGCGAGGTCGACGGCGACGGGCGCGCCGCCTTCGACCCGGAAGACGGCCGTGCTTTCGTCCGCGCGCCCCAGCGCGTCGGTCGCGCGCAAGGTCACGTAGTACTCGCCGTCGGCCGGGGGGACGGGGATCTCGACGCGCTCGCCGGCCGCCGGCAACGCCAGCGGGGCCGGGTTGCCGGGACGCGCGCGCCACTCGTAGCGCAGGACCGGGGCCGGCGTGCCGCGCGCGCGCTCGGTGCGGCCGGCGTCCAGCCGGACGGTACCGCCATCCACGCGGGTGCGGATCCAGGCCTTGGGGCCGTCCTCCAGGCGCAGGTGCCAGTCCAGCGGCGCCGAGAGCGCCACCTCCGCCCCGTCCCGGCGGCAGACCGCCCGGACGGGGTTGGCGCCGGGCCGCAAGGGCACCGCGGCCTCGAACGCGGCACCGTCCAGCCAAGCCGGCACCTCGCCGGCGGGCGAGCGCACCGCGACCTCGTCGCAGGCGCCGGGCTCGACCCGGCCGCGGACCGGCTTCGTGAAGCTCCAGGCGTCGCCGCCGGCGCCGTCCAGGACGAGCGCGGGGGCCAGGACGAGCGCCGGGCCGGCCGCGAGCGCCGGCGCGTCCGCGAGCACGAGCGCCAGCAGGCACCAGGAGGCGCGCCCGAGCTTCCGGATCATGGTAGAAAAACGGTCAGCCGGTTTCACGTCGATCTCCGCGTCGGGTATCCCGGGCGCGGGAACGGTGACCGTTCATGGTTAGCAATGTATTAACGCAGTCCGTCAACGAGGAAGAACAACGCCGATGATGACGCTCTTCTACAGCCCCGGGGCCTGCTCGCTGGCATCGCACATCGTCCTCGAGGAGACCGGGGCCGCCTACGAGACGCAGCCCGTCGTCCTCGCGAAGGGCGAGCAGAACGCAGAGAGCTACAGGAAGGTCAATCCCCGCGGCAGGGTGCCGGCGCTGCGGCTCGACGATGGCGCCGTGCTGACCGAGAACCTCGCGATCCTGACCTATCTCGCGAGGCTGAAGCCCGAGGCCGGGCTGATGCCCGCCGACCCGTTGGCCGAGGCGCGGTGCCTGTCGATGATGGCTTGGTTCTCGAACTCCGTGCATCCCAGCTTTACCCATGTCGCGCGGCCGTCGCGCTTCGCCGAGGACGAGAGCACGCACGAGGCGCTCAAGGCCACGGGCAGGAAGACGTTCGAGGCGTACCTGCGGGAGATCGACGGCCTGGTCGAGGGCCGGACCTGGATGCAGGGCGAGCAGTTCACGCTGTGCGACCCGTACGCGCTGGTCTTCTACACTTGGGGCGTACGCATCGGGCTGCCGGTCGAGGAGATGGGGAACTACACGGCCTGGAAGGAGCGGATGCTGTCGCGCCCGGCCGTGCGCAAGATCCTGGAACGCGAGCAGAACCCGCTGCTGCAGGCGGCGTAGGGCCGACCGCCATCGGGCGACGGCGTCACGGCCAGGCCGCGAAGGACTTGTCGACACCGGCGCGGCCTCGCGGCGCCGCCGCCCTGTGGCGGCCGGGCGGCGTGCCGGTCTTGCGCCTGAAGAAGCGGTTGAAATAGGCGGCGTCGCGGAACCCCAGGGCTTCCGCGACCTCCGCGACCTGGAGGCCGGAGCCGTCGAGCAGGATCTCGGCCTCGGCGATCAGGCGGTCGTGGATCACCGCCAGCGGCGAGCGGCCGGTGAAACGGCGCACCGCGCTGTTCAGCCGGTCGGTCGACACACCCAGGAAGCGGGCGTAGCGGGCGACGGGCCAGTGGTCGCGAATGTGCAGGTCGACGAGGTGCAGGAAGTTGCGCACGGTGGCGCGCGGCGACGGCAGCGGCTTGGCGACCGCCGGGCCCGACAGCCGCCAGATCTCGATCAGGACCAGCGCAAGGTGATGGCCAACCGCCTCCTGGGCGCCGGGCCGGTTGGCCGCCAGCTCCTCGCCCACGGTCGCGATCGTGTCGCACAGCCGCCGCGCGGCCGGAGCGTCGAGCTTCGCGCCCAGCACGGGGTGGAACAGCGCCTCCTGCACCTGGGCCGCGACCGGGCCGGCGGGCACGGCGCGGCCGAGCGCCAGTTCCGGGATCGCGAGCGCCGCCCCGCGCGAGCCGGCCTCGACGACGAGGGTCCCCGAACGGCCGGCGGGAAGCCAGACGACGCAGGGCGCCGAGAGGGCCGCCCGCGCCTCCCCGATCGCCAGATGGCCGCGGCCCGACACCAGGACGACCGCCCGGCTCCTGTTGCCGCGCAGTTTCCATTCCGACGGCGCCAGCGCGCTCGGCAGGATCCGGGCTTCGGTGCCGGGGACGGTCTCCAGGGCCGGGATCGGCCGGTGGCTCAAGGCGGTTCCTCCGGGGGGCGTGGCCAGCCCGTCAAAAGTACAATTATATTCGTAATCCGTCCATTTTTACGCCCCCGCCTCCGGCGTATCGTCTGAGGGTCGGAGGGCCGGGACCCTCCCGACGAAAGAGCCGCCCGACACAAGCGGCCGCCCTTGAGGAGGAAAGCCCATGACGTCGCTTCGGCGCAGGTCCGTCCTGCGCATGCTCGGCCTCGCCGCCACCGTTGCGGCGGCCGGCGCCGGCCTCGGCGCTTCGGCGCAGGACCGTAATACGGTCAGGATCGGCTACGCCATCTCCAAGACCGGCCCCAATGCCGGCGGCGCCGGCATCACCACCCTGCCGAACTACCAGCTCTGGGTGAAGGACGTGAACGACGCCGGCGGCCTGAAGCTGCCGGACGGCACGCGGCTGCCGATCGAGGTCGTCGAGTACGACGACCGCTCGCAGACCGAGGAGGTGGTCCGCGCCACCGAGCGGCTGGCGACGCAGGACGAGGTCGACTTCATCCTGCCGCCCTGGGGCACGGGCTTCAACCTGGCGGTCGCCCCGCTCTACGACCGCTTCGGCTATCCGCAGCTCGCCGTCTCGTCGGTGACCGACCGGGCGCCGGAGTTCGTCGAGCGCTGGAAGAACAGCTTCTGGATGCTGGGCGGCGGGCACGACTACGCGAGCGCGCTGGCCGGCCTGCTGAAGGACGCCCGCGACCGCGGCGAGATCAACGACAAGGTGGCCATGATCTCGATCGCCGACGGCTTCGGCATCGACCTCGTCACGGCGGCGCGCCCCGCCCTCGAGGAGGCGGGAATGGACGTCATCTACGACGCGACCTATCCGATCGGCACGTCGGAGTTCGGGCCGATGATCAACGAGGCTGCCGGGTCGGGGGCGGACAGCTTCGTCGCCTTCTCCTACCCGCCCGACACCTTCGCGCTGACGCAGCAGATGCAGGTCGCGGACTTCAACCCCAAGGTCCTCTATCTCGGCGTCGGGGTCGGCTTCCCGCGCTACAAGGAACTGCACGGCGACAACGCCACCGGCGTCATGAGCCTGGGCGGCATCGACCCCGGGAACGCGGCGAACGCCGCCTACCGGGCGCGGCACCGGGAAGTGACCGGTCAGGCCCCGGACTACTGGGGCAGCGTCATCACCTATGCCAGCCTGCAGATGCTGCAGCAGGCGATCGAGCGCGTCGGCCTCGACCGCGAAGCCGTGTCCCGGGAGATCGCCACCGGCACCTTCGACACCGTGCTCGGCGAGACGAAGCTGGAGAACAACCAGCTCCGCCAGCTCTGGTGGACCGGCCAGTGGCAGGGCGACGCGTTCGTGGGCGTCGCCCCGCAGGAGCGCGCCGGCGCCAGCAAGCCCGTGCTGCCGAAGCCGGCCTGGGGCGCGCCCTGAGCTTGTCCCCCCGCGGCCCGGGCCGCGGGGGGCACCCGATGCCAGACCATCCGACACCGAGGGGGGCGGCCCGATGCTCGCCACGACGGCAATAGCCGGGCTCGTGCTCGGCGGCACCTACGCGCTGGTCGCCCTGGGCCTGACCCTGCAATACGGCATCGCGCGGATCATGAACCTCGCCTACGGCGAAATCATCATCGCCGCCGCCTTCCTGGCCTATGTCCTCTACCATGGCCTGGGCGTGAACCCGGTCGCGGGCCTGCTCGTCGTCGTGCCGGCGGGCTTCGCCTTCGGCTACGCCCTCTACGGCCTGATGATGCGGCCGCTGGTCGCCCGGGCGAAGGACCGCGCAGGGCTGGAAACGGACTCGATCCTCGCCACCTTCGGCGTGCTGTTCGTGATCCAGGGCGTCATGCTGGTCGCCTTCGGCAGCAACTACACCAGCTACTCGTTCCTGAACGTCGGGGTCGACGTGCTCGGCGCCACCATGGCGGCCAACCGGCTGCTGGCGCTCTGCCTCGCCGTGGCGCTGGCCGGCGGGCTGTACCTGCTGCTGACGCGGACCCGCTGGGGCACGGCGTTGCGTGCCGTCGCCGTGGCGCCGCAATCGGCCCCGCTGGTCGGCATCGACGTCGACCGCATGGCCCGCTTCGCCTTTGCGCTCGGCGCGGCGCTGGCGGCCGCGGGCGGGGTCGTGATCTCCATGTACCAGACCTTCACCGCGACCTCGGGCGTCGTCTTCACGATGAAGGCGCTGATCGTCGTCATCATGGGCGGCGTCGGAAACCTTCCGGGCGCGCTCTCGGCCGGCCTGATCCTGGGCCTCGCCGAGACCGTCATCGCGACCCATGTCGATCCCGGCCTGACCCTGGCGGCGACATACGCCATCTTCCTCGCCGTCCTGCTGTGGCGGCCGTCGGGCCTGTTCGGGAGGGCCGCGCGATGAGCCTGCGCACCCTGGGCGCCGGCATCGCCCTGGCGGCGGTCTGCGCCGCCCTCGTCCTGGCCCCGCTTCACCTCGACGCCTACGGCCTCGGGCTGATGATCGGCATCGTCGGATACGCGACCCTGGCGACGGCCTGGGCGCTGTTCTCCGGGCCGACCCGCTACGTCTCGCTGGCGACCGTCGCCTTCTTCGGGCTCGGCGCCTACGTGGTCGCGGTGCTGGGCGAAACCCTGCCCCATGCGCTGGTCCTGGTGGCCGCGGCGCTGGTCGGGCTTGCGGTGGCGCTCGTCGTCGGGCTCGCGACGCTGAGGCTGGCCGGCGTCTACTTCGTCATCTTCACCTTCGGCCTCGCCGAGCTCGTGCGCCAGCTCGTCACCTGGTACGAGATCAACGTCACCGGCACGCTCGGCCGCTACATCTTCCTGCCGATCGGGCCGAAGGAGATCTACTGGCAGCTCCTGGCGCTCGCGGCCGGGACGCTGCTGCTGTCGTGGCGGGTCGGGCGCAACCGGATCGGCCTCGCGCTCAAGGTGATCGGCGACGACGAGGTCGTCGCGGCCCATAGCGGCATCGACATCATCCGCACCAAGCTCGCCCTGTTCGCCGCCAGCGCCGTCATCATCACGCTGGCCGGCGCGATCCAGGCGCCGCGCTGGACCTATGTCGAGCCGAGCATCGTCTTCAACCCGACGATCTCGTTCCTGACGCTGATCATGGCGCTGCTCGGCGGCGCGCGCCGGCTGTGGGGCCCGGCCTGCGGCGCGGTGCCGCTGTTCCTGCTGTTCGAGTGGCTGTCGGCGAATTTCCCGAACCACTATCCGATCATCCTCGGCCTGCTGTTCATCGCGATCGTCTTCCTGCTGCCGAACGGCGTGCTGGCCTTCGCCGAGGATCTGTGGCGGCGCGCCGGGACGCCCCGCAGGCGCCGGCCGGCGGCCCGGGGGGAGGAGACGGCGCGATGAGGCTGCTCGACGTCACCGGCCTGACCAAGCGCTTCGGCGGCCTGACCGCGGTCGACGGCGTCTCCTTCGGGGTCGAGCAGGGCGAGGTGGTAGCACTGCTCGGCCCGAACGGCTCGGGCAAGACGACCGTCCTCAACACGATCTCCGGGATGCTGCCGGCGTCCGGCGGGACCATCCGCTTCAAGGGCGAGGCGATCACCGGTCTGGCGCCGAACCGCATCGCGCATCGCGGCATCGCCCGCACTTTCCAGCTTGTCCGCGTCCTGCCCTCGCTGAGCGTGATCGACAACGTCGTCGCGGCGCTGGCCTTCTCGCGGCGGCCTCTCTGGGGCGAGGCCGCGCGCGAGGCGGCGCTCGAGCGCCTCGCCGAGGTCGGGCTCGCCGGGCGGGCCGACGAGAACGCCGAGGCCCTGACCTATATCGACCAGAAGCGGGTGGAACTGGCCCGGGCGCTGGCCGCAGAGCCGGCCCTGCTGCTGCTGGACGAGTGGCTGGCCGGGCTGAACCCGACGGAGCTGCGCGTCGGCATCGACCTGATAGCCTCGCTGCGCCGGCGGGGCATGACGATCCTGCTGGTCGAGCACGTGATGGACGCGGTGCGCGCGCTGTGCACGCGCTGCATCGTGATGAATGCCGGCCGCAAGATCGCCGACGGCCCGACCGGCGGCGTGCTCGCCGACCCGGAGGTCGTCCGCGCCTATCTCGGAGAGGACCATGCTCGAGATTGACCGGCTGTCGCTGCGCTACGGCCAGCACCTCGCGCTCGACGCCGTCTCGGTGTGCGCGGGCAGGGGCGAGACCGTGGTGATCCTGGGCGCCAACGGCGCCGGCAAATCGTCGCTGCTGAAGGCCGTCGCCGGGCTCGTCCGCCCGAGGGGCCGATCGGACATCCGCCTGGACGGGCGGTCGCTGCTCGGCCGGCCCGCGCACGCGGTGCTGGAGGACGGGATCGCGCTGGTGCCGGAGGGACGTGGCATCTTCGGCGACCTCAGCGTCGAGGAGAACCTGCTGCTGGGCGCCTACGCCCGGCGCGCGCGCGCCGGCGAGGCCGCGCACCGGGCGCTCGTCTACGAGCTGTTCCCGAGGCTCGCGGAACGCCGCTCGCAACTCGCCGGCACGATGTCGGGCGGCGAGCAGCAGATGGTCGCGATCGGCCGGGCACTGATGTCCGGCCCGGACCTGCTGATGCTGGACGAGCCGAGCCTCGGCCTGGCGCCGGTGGTCGTGAAGGAGCTGTTCGCGGCCCTGGCCCGAGTGCGGGAGACGGGCGTCGGGCTCCTGATCGTCGAGCAGAACGTCAGGATCAGCTTGTCGATCGCCGACCGCGGCTACCTGATGGAGGCCGGCCGCATCGTCGGCCAGGGCTCCGCCCGCGCCCTTGCGAACGATCCCGCCGTGCAGCGCGCATTCCTGGGGATGGCGCCCGGAACACCCCCCGGAAACGCCCCCGGGCACGGCCCATGAATGAACCAGTGAGGACGAAGATGGACTCTCTCGGACTGCTGATCGGAAACGAGGACCAAGGCGCTTCCGACGGCCGCACCTTCGAGCGCACCAGCCCCGTGACCGGCGAGGTCGCGACCCGGGCGGCGGCGGCCACCGTGGAGGACGCGCGCATGGCCGCCGACGCCGCCGCCATGGCCTTCCCGGCCTGGTCGCGCACGGCCCCGGCCGCGCGGCGCAGATTCCTGCTGAACGCGGCCGACGTGCTGGAGGCCCGGCGCGAGGACTTCGTCCGCGCGATGGCGGACGAGACCGGCGCCACGGCGGGCTGGGCGCGCTTCAACGTCGGCCTGGGCGCCGACATGCTGCGCGAGGCGGCGTCGCTGACGACCCAGATCGCCGGCGAGGTGATCCCGTCCAACCGGCCGGGCACCTTCGCGATGGCGGTGCGCCAGCCGGCCGGCGTCGTGCTGTCGATCGCGCCGTGGAACGCGCCGGTGATCCTGGGCGTGCGCTCGCTGGCCACGCCGCTCGCCTGCGGCAACACGGTGGTGATGAAGACCTCGGAGATGTGCCCGCGCACGCACCGCCTGATCGTCGACGCGCTGCGCGAGGCCGGCCTGCCCGACGGCGTGGTCAATGCGATCTCGAACGCGCCGGAGAACGCGCCGGAGATCGTCGAGGCGCTGATCGCGCACCCGGCGGTGCGCCGCGTCAACTTCACCGGCTCGACCCGGGTCGGCCGGGTGATCGCCGAGACGGCCGGCCGCTACCTGAAGCCGGCGCTGCTGGAGCTGGGCGGCAAGGCGCCGATGGTGGTCCTGGACGACGCCGACATCGAGCAGGCCGTCGCGGCCGCCGCGTTCGGCGCCTACATGAACCAGGGGCAGATCTGCATGTCGACCGAGCGCATCGTCGTCGACGAGACGATCGCCGACGCGTTCGTCACGCGCCTGGCCGCCAAGGCGCGGACGCTGCGGGCGGGCGACCCGCGCACCGGCGACGCGCCGCTCGGCTCGGTCGTCGACCCGGGAGCCGCGCAGCGCATCGGCCACCTGGTCGAGGACGCGGTCGCCAAGGGCGCGGTGCTCGCCGCCGGCGGCGGGATCGAGGGCACGGTGATCGAGGCGACGCTGCTCGACAGGGTGACCGCGTCGATGCGCATCTACGCCGAGGAGAGCTTCGGCCCGGTCGTCAGCGTCGTGCGCGCCGGCGGCGTCGACGAGGCGGTGCGCATCGCCAACGACACCGAGTACGGCCTGTCGGCGGCGGTGTTCGGCCGCGACGTCAACCGGGCGATGGCGGTCGCGCGGCGCATCGAGAGCGGCATCTGCCACATCAACGGCCCGACCGTGCACGACGAGGCGCAGATGCCGTTCGGCGGCGTCAAGGATTCCGGCTACGGCCGCTTCGGCGGCAAGGCCGGGATCGCCGAGTTCACGGAGCTGCGCTGGATCACGATCCAGGACGGCGCGCTCCATTACCCGATCTGAACCCGAGGCGGACAGGGAAGAACGGTCATGGCACGGCTGAAGGACGGGACCTGCATCGTCACCGGCGGCGCCGGCAGCCTCGGGAGGGCGGCCGCGCGGCGGTTCGCGGAGGAAGGGGCGAAGGTGGTGCTGGTCGACCTCGACCGGGACGCGCTGGAGGAGGTGGGGAAGGACCTGCCGGCAGACCGGGTGGCGGTGGTCGCGGCCGACGTGTCGAAGGCGGAGGACGCGCGGCGCTACGTCGCCGCCGCGGTCGAGCGCTTCGGCCCGGTCGACGTGCTGTTCAGCAACGCCGGCAATTTCGGCGTCGTCCGGCCGGTGCAGGACTTTCCCGAGGACGTGTTCGACGCGGTGCTGGCGGTCCATGTCCGCGGCGCGTTCCTGGCCGCGAAATACGCCGTGCCGCACATGCGCGACGGCGGCAGCATCGTCATCACGTCGAGCGTCGCCGGACTGCGCGGCGATGCCGGCGTCCATGCCTACATCGCCGCGAAGCACGCCCAGGTCGGGCTGATGCGCTGCCTGGCCAAGGAGCTGGCGCCGCGCCGCATCCGGGTCAACACCGTCCATCCCGGCCCGATCGGCAACCACTTCCAGCGGGCGGTGGAGGACGGGCTGAGCCTGGCGCTCGGCGTCGACGGGACCGCGTTCTTCGACGCGATGATCCCGCTCGCCCGCCACGGCACGCCCGAGGAGGTCGCCGAGGCCGTGCTGTTCCTGGCCTCCGACCGGAGCAGCTTCACGACCGGCACGATGCTGATGGTCGACGGCGGCATGAGCGTGTGAGCCGCCGGCCCGCGGGGCTTGACCAGGGCACCCCGTCCCGGGTCCCATGCCCGGGAGGGGGACCGCGATGACGCAGCATCTGGGCTCGGTCGCGCTGCTGGTGCGCGACTATGACGAGGCGATCGCCTTCTTCACCGGCAGGCTCGGCTTCGACCTGGTCGAGGACGCGCCGGCCGGCGGGGAGAAGCGCTGGGTGCGGGTGGCGCCGCCGGGATCGCGGGAGACGGGCCTGCTGCTGGCCAGGGCGGCGACGCCGGAGCAGCAGGCGCAGGTCGGCCGCCAGTCCGGCGGCCGGGTGTTCCTGTTCCTGCACACCGACGATTTCCGGCGCGACCACGCGCGCCTGCTGGCGGCGGGCGTCGAGTTCGAGGAGGCCCCGCGCGAGGAGGCCTACGGCACCGTCGCGGTGTTCCGCGACCTCTACGGCAACCGCTGGGACTTGCTCCAGATGGCGGACACATGCCCGGACGCCGCATGAAGGTCGCGGTCGTGACGTGCCGGGCGTATCCCGGCATCAGCAGTTCCGACGCGCTGTACCGGGATGCGCTGGAGGAGCTGGGTGCGCAGGTCCGCGTCGTGCCCTGGAACGACGGCGCGGCGGCGGATGCGGCGGCGCTCGCGGGCATGGACGCGGTCGTCCTGCGCTCGCCCTGGGACTATCCGCACGACCTGGCCGCCTTCCTCGCCTGGATCGCGCGGCTGGAGGAGGCGGGCGTCCGGCTCTTGAACCGGGGTCCGCTGGTGCGCTGGAACGTGGACAAGCGCTATCTCCTCGACCTGCGCGACGCCGGTGTCGGGGTCCCGGACATGGCCTTGCTCGGCCCCGACGCCGATGCCGGCGCGCTACGCGACGCGCTGTCCGCCCTGGGCGTGGAGGACGGGGCGGAGGCGGTGCTGAAGCCGGCCTGGGGCGGCAGCGGCTTCGCGGTCGCCCTGGTGTCGCGGGCCGGTGCCGCGGACGCGCTCGGGCGGGCGAAGGCGGAGGCGCCCGGACGGCCGCTGCTGGTGCAGCGCTTCCTGCCCGAGGTCGCGGCCGAGGGCGAGGCGAGCTTCGTCTTCATCGGCGGCCGGTTCGCGCATGCCGTGCGCAAGCGCCCCGCGGACGGCGAGTTCAGGGTCAATTCGCGCTACGGCCCGCGCCCGCCGGAACGCTTCGAGCCGTCGCCCGCCCTGCTGGAGGATGCGCAGAGGGTCCTGTCCGCGCTGCCGGGCGGCAGCCCGCCCCTGTATGCGCGGATCGACGGGGTGCCCGGGCGCGACGGCCGGCTCGCCTGCCTGGAGGCGGAGGTCGTCGACCCCGCCCTGTTCCTGGACCTTGCGCCCGAAACGGCGGCGGCGTTCGCCCGCGCCACGCTGGAGCACGCCGCGGGCGCGCGGCTCAGTGCCGCGCCGGCCCCCGCGCGGGCTGGCCGATGACCCCGTCGATGCGCCTGACGAGCCCCATCGGGTTGGCGTCGCGCAGCGCCTCCGGCAGGAGCGCGTCGGGGAGGTCCTGGTAGCAGACCGGCCTCAGGAAGCGGCGGATGGCCAGCGAGCCGACCGAGGTGGCGCGGCCGTCGGAGGTCGCGGGGTAAGGGCCTCCGTGGACCATGGCGTGGCCCACCTCGACGCCGGTCGGCCAGCCATTGGCGAGGATGCGGCCGGCGCGCCGCTCCAGGATCGGCAGCAGGGCACGCGCGTCCCCGTGGTCCGCCTCGTCCAGGTGGATGGTCGCGCTCAGTTGCCCTTCGAGCGCCTCGGCCGCCCGGCACATGTCGCCGATCCCGGCGCAGCGGACGATCAGCGAGGAGGCGCCGAAGACCTCGCGATGGAGCGCGGGGTCGGCGAGGAAGCTCTCGACGTCCGTCGCGAACAGCGCGGCCTGGCAGGCGTTGGCGCCGTCGCCGGCGGGCCCGCGGGCGATCCGCTCGACCTTCGGGTTGCCGGCGAGCGCCTCGACGCCGGCGCGGTAGGCCTCGCTGATGCCCGGCGTCAGCATGGTCGCGGCCGCGGCCTCGCCCAGCGCGGCGGCGGCGGCCGTGGTGAAGCGGTCGAGTGCCGCGCCGCGCGGGGCGAACACCAGCCCGGGATTGGTGCAGAACTGGCCGGCCCCCATCACGAGCGAGCCGACGAACGACCGGCCGAGGGCCTCGGCCCGGCCGGCCAGGGCCGAGCGCAGCAGGAAGACGGGGTTGACGCTGCTCATCTCGGCATGGACCGGGATCGGCTCCGGCCGGCCGGCCGCGAGCGCCGCCAGGGCGAGCCCTCCCGCCCGCGACCCGGTGAAGCCGACCGCCTTGATGCGCGGGTCCGTCACCAGCGCGCCGCCGAGTTCGTTCGACGGTCCGGTCAGGAGCGAGAACACGCCCTCGGGCAGGCCGGAGTCGCGGACGGCGGCGCGCACTGCCCGGCCGACGAGCTCGCTGGTGCCGGGATGGGCGGGATGGCCCTTCACGACGACGGGGCATCCGGCGGCCAGCGCCGACGCGGTGTCGCCGCCGGCGACCGAGAAGGCGAGCGGGAAGTTGCTGGCGCCGAACACGGCGACCGGGCCGACCGCGACGTGGCGCTGGCGCAGGTCGGGCCGCGGCATCGGCGTGCGGTCCGGCATCGCCGGGTCGATCCGGGCCTCGATGAACTCGCCCCGCCGCACGACCTCGGCGAACAGGCGGAGCTGGCCGACGGTGCGGCCGCGTTCGGTCTCGATCCGCGCCGGCGGCAACCCGGTTTCAGCCGCCGCGCGCGCCGTCAGCGACGGGCCCAGGGCCACGATCGCGTCCGCGATCCTCTCCAGGAACGCGGCGCGCGCCTCCAGGCCGGTGTCGCGGTAGCGGTCGAACGCCGCGTCCGCGAGGGCGCAGGCATGCGCGACGTCCGCCGGGCCTGCCGCCGAGAACGGCGGCTCCAGGCGGGCTCCCGTCGCGGGATCGACGGCACGGAAGGTCTCCCCCGTGCTCCGGTCCTCGTTTCCCATGAGGATCTCGCCCGTGATGTCCATGCCTCTTCCTTCC
>NZ_DASYHS010000147.1:0-23414 GCF_035998295.1 Arenibaculum sp.
GACAGCCCCCACAGCGCGATCAGGGCGGCGACGCGCTGCTCGATGTAGCGGAGCGCGTTGATGACCTTGGTCGTGCGCTGCCCGGTCAGGTCCTGGAAGGAGCATGCGGTGAAGACGTTCATCACCTCGGCCTCGATGCCGGCCGCGACCGCCACCGCGTCCGCCGCCGAGTCCGCCGGTCCGGCGCGCAGCCGCCCCGCCAGGTCGAGGATGCGCTCGGCCGAGGACAGGATCTCCGTCGAGGCATGCTCGGTCGACAGGATGATCGCGTCGAGCTCGTTGGTCGCGGACACGATCCGGTCCTTGCCGGCGCCGGCCGGTTTGATCGCCGCGATCTCCCGCCGCGCATGCGAGATCGACGCGCTCATGTCCTGGAGTTCGTGCCGCAGCACCGCGATTCGCTGGGCGAGGTTGGTGGCCTCGTTCTGCTGGCGCCACTGCTCGCGCAGTTCCCCCAGCAGGCTCCGGACCTCCAGGGCCAGCCCGCCCTGCGCCCGGCGCAGATGCTCGCGCAGGAACGCCCTGCCCCGCGGCGTGCGGGAGATGAATTCCTCGATCTGAAGAAAGTCGGCCTCGGCCAAGTGGACGGCGGCCAAGTGAACGGCGTCGGTCATTCCCACTCCCTGGAATATGGCCGGCGCCGCATCGTGGCGCCGCACGCATCGAATGCCATGTCATGCCGCAAACGGGAAGTTGGTGTCAAATTCGTGACCGGAGCGATATTTAGCGCATATTTCATCATGGCTTAATAAAAATACGGCAAAGAATTAGCGGACGCAGGACGCAGGGAAACGCGGTGGCTGACGAGACACGGCCCATACGGTGGCGCAATGCGGCTGTCGGTGCCCTCGCGCGGCACGACTGCTTCGCGCAGGGGACGCTGGCCGACTGCCTGCACCGGATCACCGAGGCGGCGGCCGAGGTGCTCGCTCTGGACGAGGCCGGCATCTGGCTGCTGAGGGACGGCGCCGCCGACCTCGACTGCGTCGACCTCGACTGCGCCGACCTCTACGACGCCCGGACCGGCCGCCACGGGACCGGCGCCGCCATGGACGCCGCCCGCCACGCCGCCTGCCTCGACGCGCTGCGCACGGAACGGCCCGCCGCCGGCCGCGCCGGCGTGGCCGGGTCGGTCATCGCGATGCCGGTGTTCCACGCGGGGCGCATCGCCGGGGTGCTCCACTGCACCGACCGCGGCCGGAGCCGCGACTGGCGCGAGGACGAGGGAACCTTGGCCGCCTCGCTGGCCGACCTCGTCGCCCTGGCGCTGGCCGAGGACGCGCGCCGGACGGCCGAGGCCGGCCGCTCGCTGATCGAGCGCCGCCTGCAGGTCGCCATGGACGTCACGCGTTCGGCGATCTGGGACCTCGACCTCGTGACCGGCGACGTCTGGTGGTCGGCGGAGTATTTCGCCATGCTCGGGCTCGATGCCTGCGCGGTCCGCCCCGACGACGGCACCTGGGCCTCGTTGATCCATCCCGGCGACCGGGCGCAGGTGATCGGGCAGGCGAAGGCGCACCGTTCGGGCGACGGCACGTTCCTGAGGCAGACCTACCGGATGCTGCGCGCCGACGGCGGCGTCGTCTGGGTCGAGGATGCCGGCTACCTGGTCCGGGACGCGGCGGGACGCCCGACCCGGTGGACCGGCGTCAAGTCGGACGTCACGGAGCGCATCCGGACCGCGGCGTCCGCGCACAGGACCGAGGCGAGCTACCGCAGCCGCCTCGCCCATGCGACGATGCACGACGCGCTGACCGGCCTGCCCAACCGGCACCTGTTCATGGAGCGGCTCGGACGCGCGCTGGGCCGCGACGGCGCCGCCGGGCCAGCGGGCGTGGCGGTGATCCTCGCCGACTTCGACAACCTGAAACTGATCAACGACAGCCTCGGCCACGCGATCGGCGACGCGATGGTGGTCGAGCAGTCGCACCGCCTGCTGGAACGCCTGCGGCCCGGCGACACGCTGGCGCGGCTCGGCGGCGACGAGTTCGCGATGCTGGTCGAGGGCATCGGGAGCCCGTCCGCGGCGCTGGAGCTGGCGGACGCGCTCAGGGCCGCGCTGTGCGTGCCGGTCGGGCTGGAAGGCCAGGACGTCCACACCTCCGCCTGCCTCGGCGTCGCCTTCGACGAGGCCGCCGTCGCCGCTCCCGAGGACCTGCTGCGCGACGCCGGCATCGCGCTGCACCATGCCAAGGCGCAGGGCCGTGGCCGGTGCGCGCTGTTCACCCCGCGGATGGGGACGGAGCCGCGCCGCGTCCTCTGGCTCCAGAGCGACCTCCGGCGGACCCTGGAGAACGGCGGCCTCCATCTCGACTACCAGCCCGTCGTCGACCTGCAGCACCGCCACCTGGTCGGGTTCGAGGCGCTCGCCCGCTGGAACCACCCCCAGCACGGACCGATCCCGCCGTCGGTCTTCATTCCCGTCGCCGAGGACGCGGGCCTGATGCCGCTGCTCGGCGCCCGGGTCATGCGGGACGCCTTCGCGCGGCTGGCGGCCTGGCAGCGCCGCCTCGCTCCCGGGCACCCGCTGAGCCTCAGCATCAACATGGCGCCGTCGCAGCTCGCCGACCCCGACCTGTTCGCGACCATCGACCGCCTGCTCGCCGAGACGGGCGCGGACCCGGCCCGCATCAAGATCGAGGTGACGGAAACCTCGCTCGCCGGGGACGCCGAGAGCGCGATCCTGCGCCTGAAGGGCCTGCGCGAGCGCGGCCTGATGATCATGATCGACGACTTCGGCACCGGCTACTCGTCGCTGGGCCGGCTGCACCGGTTCCCGATCGACGGGCTCAAGATCGACCAGAGCTTCGTCAAGCCCCTGCTGATGGACCGGGACAGCGCCACCATCGTCCGCAGCATCGTGGCGCTCGGCAAGGCGCTCGGCCTGTCCGTGGTCGGCGAGGGCGTGGAGGACGAGGCGTCGGCCCGCGAGCTCGCGCGGCTGGGATGCGACCATGCCCAGGGATACCACTTCGCCCCGCCCCTCCCCGAGGCGGAGGCCGACACCCTGCTCGGCGCCGGGAAGGACCTCACCGGGATGGGCCTCACCGGGATGGGCCTCACCGGAATGGATCGGGGTGCCGCGGATTGAGATGGGTCAAGGACACGCTCCCTAGCCGGCGGTAAGACCGGCTTTGCCTGGCAGCCCCAGGCGGAGGGAGTCCCGACCGATGCCGTCACCGATCCAGACCCAGCGTCCCGTCGAGCGCCTGCTCGCTACCGCGGCGCGCCTGTTCGCCCGCCACGGCATCAACGCGACCGGGATCGACCGCATCCTCGTCGAGGCCGGCGTGGCCAAGATGACGCTCTACAACAACTTCGGTTCGAAGGAAGGCTTCGTCCTGGCCGTCCTGGAGCGCACGGCGGCGGCTTGGCGGAACTGGTTCGCCGCGGCCCTGGACGCCCTTCCCGGCGGCCCGGAGGAACGCGTCCTCGGCATGTTCGGTGTGCTGGGCGGCTGGTTCGCCCGGGACGACTTCTTCGGCTGCCCGGTCATGAACGCCATCGCCGAGAGCGACAAGGACGACGTCCGCCTGCGCCGCCTCGCCGAAGCCCACGAGGAGGCGCTGCGCTCCACGATCCGCGACCTCGTCGCCGGGCTGGACGCCGAGGCGGCGGATCGAGACGGCCTCGCGTCGATGCTCGTGCTCCTGGTCCGCGGCGCGATCGCGCAGGCGACCCTCGCGCGCACCGCCGATCCCGCCCGCGCGGCCGCCGAGGCGGCGCGGCTCCTGCTCTCCGGCGTGGCGCCGGAGCGGCGCGGGGCCGCTTAGAGCGGATCGAGGTTCATCCTGAACCTCGATCCGCTCCTAATCTGTTGATTATAGATCGGATTCACGCGGACGGGCGTTCACGCCCGCCCGCGATCCGATCTAGCCGCCCCTCGTCCCTCAGCGCTCCCGCGCGCCGACGACCTGCGAATCGTCGAGCCGCGTCCCTTCGAGGATCGCCTCGCGCAGGTCCGCCTCGCGCAGGTCGGCGCCCGTCAGGTCGGCACCCGTCAGGTCGGCGCCGCGCAGCTCGGTCCCGACCATCCGGGCGCGGCGCAGCGACGCGCCGGCCAGGTTGGCCTGCCACAGTCGGGCACGCTCCAGGTTGGCCGACAGCACGTGGCTGGCCTCGCCCTCGCTGAACCGGACCGCGTCGAGGACGGCGCCCTCCAGGCTCGTCCGCCTCATGAAGCTGCGCCGGAAGATGGCCGCGCGCAGGTCGCACTCCGACAGGTCGGCGTCGCTCAGGTCGGCCAGGGTGAAATCCGCCAGCGTCAGCGTCGCCCGGGCCATCTTCGCCCCCGTCATCACGCAGTTCAGGAAGATGGCGCCGCTCAGGTCCAGGCCGGCGAAGTCGATGCCCGACAGGTCCGTCCCCTTCAGCTCCAGGCGCCGGCCTTCCATGCCGCGCGTCGCGAGCCAGGCCCGGTGCGCCTCTATCAGCTCGGGCAGGTCGAAGCCCTCCGCCGGCACCGGCTGCGGCAGGTTGCGCGCGGCGCCGCCCGCGGTGGCGGCGCTGGCCGCGGCCTCGTCCAGCACCGCGCCGAGCAGGTCGGCCCCCGAAAGGACCGCGGACCGCCAGGAGATCCCGGTCAGCACCGCCCCGTGCATCACCGCGCCCGAGAAATCCACCTCCGCCAGGTCCGCCCCTTCGAGGACGGTGCCGGTGAGGTTGGCGTTGCGCAGGTCGACGCGCTGGAGCTTCGCGCCGCCCAGCACGGCGTCCGTGAGGTCGACCTGCATCGCCAGCGTCCCGATGATCCGCGCGCGCGTCAGGTTGGCGCCCTTCAGGCTCGCGCCCACCAGTTCCGCCGGGGTGTTCTCCAGGGCGATGTGGCTGCCGATCGCCCTCGCGAGCGTGCCCTCGCGGATATTCGCCGCCAGCAGCAGCGCCTCGCTGAGGTCCGCGCCGCGCAGGCAGCAGCCCCGCAGGTCGGCGCGGCTGAGATCGGCGCTCTGCAGCTGGGCCATGCGCAGGTCGGCCGAGGCGAGTCGCGCGTCGGAAAGGTCGGCGCCGCGCGCGTCGACGCTGCGCAGCAGCGCCCCCGTGAGCTCGGCGCCCGAGAGGTCCATGCCTGCGAGCGTCAGCCCCGAAAGGTCGTGGAACGCGAGCATCGCCCGCTCCCCGCCCTTCTGGCCGGCCCGGTACAGGGCATGGCGCGCGGCGACGGCCGTCAGTTCGGCCTGGTCGATGCGCACCCAGGTCGAAGGTGTGACGACCGTCATGCGCAGTCCTCCGAAAGGGCGGCAGCCTTCGCGCCTGGAAGTCCGGGCTCGGAGATGTCCCGTGGCTCGGGGTCGGCGAAGGTCGGCTGCATCCCGGGCGTTCCCGTGTCGCCCCATTGTCGGAAAGGGGCCGCCCGAGCGCCAGCGAAAAGTGGTACCCCTCCCGATTTTCGCAGCCGGATCAGCGCCCGCGTATGGATCGCATTTGTAAGGATCGGGCGGCGGCGAGGCCGCCGCCCGTGTTCGCGGGACCCGTGTTCGCGGGTATGTCAGCCGATCGCCGCGATGGCGACGCCGCAGGCCGCGCCGAGCACGCCCAGCCCGCGCGCCGCGATCCGGCCAGCGGGGACCGATGCGACCCGCAGCCCCTGCGCGATCGCGATCCCGGCGCCGTGCAGCAGCGCGGTCGCGATGGCGAAGCCGGCGCCGTAAAGGAGCGGGTTCGCCGCTCCGGGCATCTCCATCCCGTGCGCATGGCCGTGGAAGGCGGCGAAGACGGCCGTGACCGCGACGGCGCCGGCCAGCGGCAGGCGCGCCTGCAGGGCGAGCAGCACGCCCAGCGCCACGACCGAGCCGGCGATGCCGAGCTCGACCGCGGGCAGCCCGGTCCCGGCCATGCCCAGGATGCCGGCGCCGACCATGGCCGTCACGAAGGCGAGCGGCAGCGCCCAGGTCGCGCGCCCGCCGGCCTGGCCCGCCCACACCCCGAGCAGGACCATCGCCAGCAGGTGGTCGAGGCCGCCGAACGGATGGGCGAACCCGCTCACGAAGCCGGCCGCATGCTCGTGCCCCGCATGGGCCCAGGCGGCGGAAGGCAGCGACGCCGCCACGGCCGCGGCCAGCGCGGCAATCGAAATCTTTCTCGTCATCAATGGTCTCCTGAGATCACGTCGCCGTCGCGGACGGGGCTGCTGGTGCCGTCGCCGGATGTTTCGCGCGAGAGTTTCGTCGAGATCGCCGGCAAGGTCAAACCGCACGAAGGGACGATCTGAATCGACCGCGGCCGGCAACGTCGTGCCCGGCGCGAAGAGAGAATGCCGCCGGCCATGATTTTTTCCTTGCATTCCTGCGTCAAAAGGCTATTTCACCGGCCCAGACGCACCCGCACGTGCCTATGGCCCTTCGTGGTTATGCAACGACGTACCGCGTCCTTTTTGGCAGAGCCGGTCAGCCGTGGACCGGTCCCGAGAGGGAGGTAAGTATGGTTGCCAACCACGAGGCAACGACGCGATAGCGTGAGGGCGGCAGGTCCGCCTCTTCCCGTCAGATCCGATGTCGAGCGAGCGGCCTTCCGGCCGCTGCGGGTTTTTCCAATCGTCCCCGGCCGTCCGGCCCGGGACCGAGGGGTGCGTCATGGCCGTCGTCCGTTTCCGTTCCGCCGTCTCCCCGCTCCGCCGCCACCAGCGGCCTGCGCAGGCTCCCCGCCGCACCGTCGACGAGACCGTGGCGGCGCTGCGCCCGTCCGAGCCGGTGCATTGCATCCGCCCGGCCGTCCTCTCGGCCGCCGCCCGCCGCTTCGTCGCCGCGTTCCCGGGCGACGTGCTCTACGCCGTGAAGTGCAACCCCGAACCGGCGGTCCTGCGCGCGCTGTATGCCGGCGGCGTCCGTCACTTCGACTGCGCGTCGCCGGCCGAGGTGCGCCTGGTCCGCCAGCTCTTCCCCGACGCGCAGGTGCATTACATGCACCCGGTCAAGGCGCCGGCCGCGATCCGGGAGGCGTATTTCTCCCACGGCGTGACGGACTTCTCCCTCGACAGCGCCGAGGAGATCGACCGCATCGTCGCCGAGACCGGGCAGGCGCGCGACCTCGGCCTGTTCATCCGCCTGGCGCTGCCGAAGGGGTCGGCGGTCTACGACCTGTCGGGCAAGTTCGGCGCCGCGCCGGCCGAGGCGGCGGCGCTGCTGCGCGCCGCGCGCGCGGTCGCCCGGCGCGTCGGGATCTGCTTCCACGTCGGCTCCCAGTGCCTGGAGCCCGAGGCCTATGCGCGCGCGGTGGCGCTCGCGGCGGAGGTCTCACGCCACGCCGGGGTCGAACTCGACGTGCTCGACATCGGCGGCGGCTTCCCCGTCAGCTATCCGGGCGTGACCCCGCCGCCGCTCGACGACTTCCTGGCCGCGGCGACGCGCGCGGCGGCCGAGGCGGGCCTGGGCGGCGTCCGCCTGTGGTGCGAGCCCGGCCGCGCGCTGGTGGCACCCGGCGTCTCCGTGCTCGTGCAGGTGATCAAGCGGCGCGGCGACGAGCTGTTCATCAACGACGGCGTCTACGGCAGCCTCTCGGACGCCGGCGTGCCGGGCTTCCGCTTTCCCGCCCGCCTCGTCCGCCCCGACGCCCCGGCCGCCACCTTGGCCGGCCCGGCGGAGCAGCAGTTCAGCTTCTACGGCCCGACCTGCGACAGCGCCGACCGGATGGCGGGCCCCTTCGCGCTGCCCGGCGACGTCGCGGCCGGCGACTGGATCGAGCTCGGCCAGCTCGGCGCCTATGGCGGCTGCCTGCGGACCGCGTTCAACGGCTTCGACCAGGTGCATCTGGTCGAGGTGACGGACCGCCCGCTGATGGAGACTCCGGGCTACGCCGAGGAACGCCGGGTTGCATGAACCCGTCCGCTCTGTTCTAAACCTCCACGACACGCCAACCCGCAGGCGCCAGGACGCCAGTCAGCCACCGATACACCGGGGACCGGACCCATGAACCACACCGTCAAGCACGTGAACTTTCCAGGCCGCCTGGTGATCGTCGGCTTCGGCAGCATCGGCCAGGGCGTCCTGCCGCTGCTGCTGCGCCACATCGGCATCAAGCCCGACCGGGTCACGGTGGTGACGGCGGAGGACCGCGGCTACGAGGAGGCGGCGTCCTACGGGGTCGAGTTCCGGCAGGTGGCGCTCACGCGCGACAACCTCGAGGCCGAGCTGGCGCCGCTGCTGGGCCGGGGGGACTTCCTGCTGAACCTGTCGGTGGACGTGAGCTCGCTCGCGCTGATCGAGCTCGCCTGGACGCATGGCGCGCTCTATCTCGACACCTGCATCGAGCCCTGGGCCGGCGGCTACACCGACACGTCGCTGACCCCCTCGCAGCGCTCCAACTACGCGCTGCGCGAAGCGGCGCTGGCCCTGCGCCGCCGCCACCCCGACGGCCCCACCGCCGTCGTGACCCACGGCGCCAACCCCGGCCTCGTGTCGCATTTCGTGAAGCGCGCGCTGCTCGACGTCGCGCGCGACACCGGGCTGTCGACCGACGTGCCGCGCGACCGCGAGGGCTGGGCGAGGCTCGCGATGGAGCTCGGCGTCAAGGCCGTGCACATCGCGGAGCGCGACACCCAGCGCGCCTCGTATCCCAAGAGCCCGGGCGAGTTCGTCAACACCTGGTCGATCGACGGCTTCGTCGGCGAGGGCTCGCAGCCTGCGGAGCTGGGCTGGGGCACCCACGAGAAGGCCCTGCCGGCCGACGGCCGCCGCCACGAGTTCGGCGGCGACGCCGCCATCTACCTGATGCGGCCGGGCGCCTCGACGCGCGTGCGCAGCTGGACGCCGCTCGAAGGGCCCTATCACGGCTTCCTGATCACGCACGGCGAGTCGATCTCGATCGCCGACTACCTGACCCGCCGCGAGGGCGGCGCCGTGGCCTACCGGCCGACCGTCCACTACGCCTACCACCCCTGCGACGACGCCGTCCTCTCGCTCCACGAGCTGGCCGGCAAGGCCTGGACCCTCCAGCCCTCGACCCGGCTGATGATGGAGGAGATCGAGACCGGCATCGACGAGCTGGGCGTGCTGCTGATGGGCCATGCCAAGGGCGCCTACTGGTACGGCTCGCAGCTCTCGGTCGAGGAGGCGCGCCGCCTCGCCCCGCACAACAACGCGACCAGCCTGCAGGTCACGGCCGCGGTGCTCGCCGGCATGATCTGGGCGATCGAGAACCCGTCGCGCGGCATCGTCGAGCCGGACGAGATCGACCACGCCCGCGTGCTGGAGATCGCCGCCCCCTATCTCGGCAAGCTCGTCGGCGCCTACAGCGACTGGACGCCGCTGTGGAACCGCGGGACCCTGTTCCCCGAGGACGTCGACACCGCCGACCCCTGGCAGTTCCGGAACTTCAGGGTCGTGTGAGGGGCCGGGAGGGGCAAAGCCGGAGACGGTCTGGCCGGAGACAGTCTTGCCGTGCAGTGCCCCGGCCGGGTACAACGACGGGGATGCAGGTCTCGAGATGAAGTTCCCGGCCCCCCTCGTCGAGGGGCTTCTCGTCCGGCGCTACAAGCGCTTCCTCGCCGACGTCGCGCTCGCGGACGGCACGGTCGTGACCGCGCATGTCCCGAATTCCGGCGCCATGACCGGCGTGGACGCGCCCGGCAGCCGCGTCTGGCTGTCGCGCTCGGACAACCCCTCGCGCAAGCTCGCCCACACGCTCGAGATGGTCGAGGCGGACGGCACCGTCGTCGGCGTCAACACCGGGCATCCCAACCGGATCGCGGCGGATGCCGTCGCCGCCGGCCTGATCCCGGAGCTCGCCGGCTACGCCCGGGTCCGGCGCGAGGTGCGCTACGGCGCCAACTCGCGCATCGACCTGCTGCTGGAGGCGGACGGCGACCCGCCCGGCGCCCCGCCCGCCGCCCCGCCCGCCTACGTCGAGATCAAGAACGTCCACCTGCGCCGGCCGCACAGGTTCGACGGCTTCGCGGCCGAGTTCCCGGACGCGGTCACGACGCGCGGCGCCAAGCACCTGGAGGAGCTGGCGCGCATGGTCGCCGCCGGGTGCAGGGCGGTCATGCTGTATCTTGTCCAGCGCGACGACTGCACCCACTTCCGCATTGCGGACGACGTCGATCCCGGCTACGCCGCCGGCCTCGCGCGCGCAGCCGCGGCGGGGGTCGAGACGTTATGCTACCGGTGCACGGTGTCGCCGGCCGCCATCGAGCTGTCGGGGCCCCTGCCCGTGCACCTGCCCACGCCCGCCACCTGATTACGGACCGAGAATGACCAGAGCCGAAGCGGTGCAGAAGAACGAGCCCGGCCCCCGCAGCGACACGATCCGCATCCATGCGCCCGAGGACTTCGCCGGCATGCGCGCCGCCGGGCGCCTCGCCGCCGAGACGCTCGACTTCATCACCCCCCACGTCGTCCCCGGCGTGACCACGGGCGAGCTGGACCAGCTCTGCGAGGCGTTCATCCGCGAGCACGGCGCGGTGCCGGCGCCGCTGGGCTATCGCGGCTTCCCCAAGGCGACCTGCATCTCGGTCAACCACGTCGTGTGCCACGGCATCCCCGGGGACAAGCGGCTGCGCGACGGCGACATCCTGAACATCGACATCACCGTGATCCTCGACGGCTGGTACGGCGACACCTCGCGCATGTACCTCGCCGGCGACGCCGTGCCGGTCAAGGCGCGCAAGCTCGTCGACGTCACCTACGAGGCGCTGATGCGCGCCATCGCGGTGGTCAGGCCCGGCGCCCATCTCGGCGACATCGGCCACGCGATCCAGAGCTTCGCCGAAGGCCACCGCTACAGCATCGTCCGCGACTTCTGCGGCCACGGGCTCGGGCGCGTGTTCCACGACGCGCCTTCGGTCGTCCATTTCGGCACGCCCGGCACCGGGCCCGAGCTGAAGGAAGGCATGTTCTTCACGATCGAGCCGATGATCAACGCCGGCCGCTACGACGTGAAGATCCTGTCCGACGGCTGGACCGCGGTCACCAAGGACAAGAGCCTGTCGGCCCAGTTCGAGCACTCGATCGGCGTGACGAAGGACGGCTGCGAGATCTTCACCCTGTCCCCGGCCGGCTACACCCGGCCGCCGTACTGACCGGCAAGCCCCGCGCCGTCGCGGCGCGGGGCTTGCCGAGCCTCAGGTCGACTGGGTCCGGACCGTCCCCACCCGGGCGAGGAGCCGCGCGAACGCGATCGCCGCGTTGAGGACCGCGATCGCCAGCGTGACCGTCAGCAGGGCGGAGATGCCCGTGGTCACGATCAGCTTCCCCGCGATCAGCGGGTAGCCGAACACGCCGATGAAATAGGACAGGCTGAACAGCAGCAGCGACTGCGCCGTCTCTCCCCGGGGCGCCTCGTTGGCGGCGAGCCCGTTGATGACCGAGTAGGTCAGGCCGTAGCCGACGCCGAGCGTCACCGAGGCGAGCAGGTAGCTCTTCCAGCCCGTGACCGCGAACTCGAACATCGCGATCGAGACGACGATCAGCGAGGTGAGGACCGCGGACGAGACATAGGGGTTCTGCCGGGTCACGATCCCGGACAGGAACATGCGGCAGCCGATCGCCGCGCTCATGAACCCGACGAAGAAGATCGAGAAGTCGAGCCCGCGCGCCCCGGCATACGAGGTCTGGAAGCTCGAAAGCCCGCCGAATATCGCGCCGCCGAGCCCGACCATGATGATCGGGAAGATCGCCTTGGCCTTGAGCACGCGCAGCACGCTCGCCCCCGACAGGCGGCTGACGCCGACCGCGCCGTTGGCGGCCACGATCCGCCGGATCGGCCCGTGCAGGAAGAAGAAAATCGCGCCGCCGGCGACGCTCGTCGCGGCCGCGACCCAATAGGTCGTCTCCAGCGGCAGGCCGAGGGAGTTGACCAGCCGGCCGAGGATCGGCCCCGTGCCGATGCCGCTCATCATGCTGCCGGACAGCAGCGCGAAGAAGCGGATGCGCCGCGCCGGCTCGATGACCGCGGCGACCACGATGGGCCCGAGCGTGTAGAAGACGCCCCAGCCGCAGCCCAGCAGGAAGCCGCAGGCCAGCATGCCCACGCCGACGCCGGGGACGACCGCGAAGCCGAGGCAGCTCGCCCCCAGGACGAGGCCGGAAATGCCCACCGCGCGCGGCGCGCCGATCGCGTCGCTCGCATGGCCGGACAGGACGACCGCGGCGATGGTGCTGACGATCGCGGTCGAGATGATGAGGCCGGCGTCGCTTTCGTTCCCGCCGCGCGAGGCGACGAGCAGCGCCAGCAGGAAGGTCGTGCCGTAGGCGACCGAAAGCAGGTATCCGCCGAAGCAGAACAGGGAAAAGAAACCGTTGGAGATGCGCGGCGTCTCGCCATCCCGACCGATCGCCACTGTCACGTCCGTTCCTCCTTCATGGCCGGCGCGGTGGCCGTATGCGCCTCGATCAATGCGTTCTTGACGATCTCGAGATCGTCCTCGCCCGTCCGCCAGTTGGCCACGGCCAGCCGGACCACGAACGCGCCCTTGTAGGTGCTCGGCGTCACGAAGCACCGCCCGGACTGGTTGAGCTTGCGCACGAAGGCGCGGTCGAGCGCGCCGCCGTCCGCGCCGGCCAGCCAGCGCCCTTTGAACGCGACGACGTTGAGGCGCGTCTCGGCGACCGTCTCGAACAGATCGCCCCCGTCGATCCAGTCGCACAGCGCGCGCGCGAAGCCGCAGTTGCGCTCGACCACCTCGCGGTGCCCCGCCCTGCCGTACGCGGCCAGCGTCAGAAAGACCGGCAGCGCCCGGAACCGGCGCGACTGCTCGATCCCGCGGTTCATGAAGGAGGGCATGACCCCGTCCGCCGGCACGTAGGGTGCCTCCACCGAGAAGGCGCGCTCGTTCAGGAGCGGATGCCGGGTCAGCGCGATGCCGCAGTCATAGGGCACGTTGAGCCATTTGTGCCCGTCGAGCGTGATGCTGTCGGCCTCCTCAATGCCCGCCGCCAGATCCGCATAGGCCGGGCTGCAGCGCGCGAACGCCCCGAACGCGCCGTCCACATGCATCCAGGCGCCGTGCGTGCGGCACAGGTCCGCTACCGCCCGGAGGTCGTCGAAGTCGCCGGTGTCCACGGTTCCGGCGCTGGCGACGACGATCCGTCCCGGTGCCTCGCAGGTTGCGAGCGCCCGCTCCAGAGCGGCGACGTCCACGGCTTCGCGTCCGGGAAGGCTCGCGACGCGCTGGACCCTGCCCTGCCCCATTCCCAGGATGCCCATCACCTTCAGGATGCTGGAATGCGGCGCCGCGCCGAAGACGCGCACGGCGGCGGGCTCGGCGAAGCCGTCCCGGGCGTGGTGCAGGCCCTGGCGCTCCCCGCACCATTCGCGCGCCGAGGCGAGGCAGACGAGGTTGGCCGCCGTCGCCCCGGTCGTGAACACGCCGTGGAACCGCCCCTCCGGCAGGCCCAGCAGGTCCGCGATCCATTGCAGCGCCCGGTTCTCGACCGCCGCGGCGATGGAATGGCGCTCGGTGGCGACGTTCTGGTCGAAGGTGGAGACCAGCCAGTCGGCGGCGAGCGCCGCCGGCGTCACGCCGCCGGTGACGAAGCCGAAATAGCGCGGGCCGGTGGAGCGGCCATGATGCTCGCCGTAGCGCGACAGGTAGGCGTCGAGCGCCCGGATCGCGCCGGACCCCGTTTCCGGCAGGACGTCGTCGCAGGCCGGCCGCTCCCGTTCGAACCCGACGGCCGGCGCCTCTGCGGACCCCGCCAGGAACCGCAGGGCGGCTTCGAGCGCCTCCTCCAGGATCGGGCGCATCTCCGCCCCGTCGTCCCGAAGCGGCCTCGACGCGCTGAGGCGTTCCACTCCCGCATCGGGCGACATGCTTCGAAACTCCGGCCGGGTGCGACGAACGGCATTCGGTATGCTTCGGGCGAAGATTCGCTCCAACGATTACCTGCCGCCGCGCGGACCGCCCGGTTCATCGTCGGACTTCACCCGCGATGCGGAAAGGATAAACGGCCGCATTCCCGCAACAAGTCCTTTTTCCGGGCCGGCCGGGTTTATCACGGCGCCGGCCTGCCAAACATACGGACGTCATCAATTACGCCATGCTCGTGCATGTCCAAAGACTCGAAAGCTTGCCGGGCGCGGCCGGACGGCTATAGTCGCGCATGCGATCGCAATCTTCTTCGGGTGCCTGACGGTGACGGGTGACGTGAACGACGGGCCGGAAGCGGCCCCCCACTATGTCGGCCATCGCCGGCGGCTGCGCGCCCGCTATCTGTCGGGCGGCGCCGCGGCACTGCAGGACTACGAGCTGCTGGAGCTGGTGCTGTTCGCGGCCGTGCCGCGCCGCGACGTGAAGCCCCTGGCCAAAAGCCTGCTGCGGATCTTCGGCGGGCTCTGGCAGGTCGCGAACGCGCCGCCCGCCCGGCTGGTCGAGGCCGGGCTGAGCGAGGCGGCGGCCGTCGCCGTCTCCGCGATCGGCGCCGTGAACCTGCGCATGACGCGCCAGCAGCTCCTGGACCGCCCCGTGCTCGCGACCTGGCAGCGCCTGATCGACTATTGCGGGGCCGCGATGGCCGACGAGACGACGGAGCAGTTCCGCCTGCTGTTCCTCGACCGCAAGAACCGGCTGATCGCCGACGAGGTCCAGCAGCGCGGCACCGTGGACCACGCTCCGGTCTATCCGCGCGAGGTCGTCAAGCGCGCCCTGGAACTCGGCGCCAGCGCCGTGATCCTGGTCCACAACCATCCCTCCGGCGACCCGGCGCCGAGCCGCGCGGACATAACCATGACCCACGAGGTCGCGGCGGCCGCGGCCACGGTCGGCATCGTCGTCCACGACCACGTCGTGATCGGGCGCGGCCGGCACTTCAGCTTCAAGACCGAAGGGCTGCTGTGACGGCCGGGCCGCGCCGCGGCCGGGACGGCGGCGAACGCGCATTTGCATCTTTCCGGCGCGGCCGGCCCCATCTTCGCGGTCGACTGGCCCGCAGCCTCGGCTACCACGTCCCGGCCGCGGATGTCCGCGGCCGTTGCCGCAGGAGGATGCCATGCTCGATCATCTGGAGATCCGCACACGCCGCATGGGCGACTGCGTCGCCTTCTACCGCCGGGTGCTCGAACCCGTCGGCTACGGCCTCGTCGTCGATGGCCCGGCAAAGGGGTTCGGACACGACGGCCGCCTCGATTTCTGGATCGTCGAGGGCGATCCGTCGCTCGACGTGCACTTCGCCTTCAACGCCGTCGACCGCCCGGCGGTCGATGCCGCCTTCGCGGCGGCGGACGGGCATGGCGGCCGCCGGGATCGCGCTCCCGCGCTCGCGCCGCATATCCACCCGAACTATTACGCCGGCTACGCCCGCGACCCCGATGGGCGACTCGTCGAGTTCGTCAGCCACGCGCCCGCCTGAGCATGCCCGCCTGATCACGAAAAAGGGGCCGATGCCCGCAGCCAGGGCGCCGTCGGCGTGAACTCCCGAGCGAGCCGGTCGACGAACACCCGCGTCTTGGCCGGCACCAGCCGGCCGGGGGGCAGCACCACCTGGATCGCTCCCTCGTAGTCGAAGCTCCATTGCGCGAGCACGCGGACCAGCCTGCCGTCGGCAAGCTCCTTCCCGATCATCCATTCGGCCGCCGGCAGGATGCCCGCGCCGCCGAGGCATGCGGCGAGAAGCCCTTCGCCCTCGTCGGACGTGATGGGGCCGGAGACGCGCAGGGTCACGCGCTCGTCGCCCGCCCGCAGCCTCCAGTTCGGCCAGAACCGCGCCTTGGGCAGAAGGAGGCAGGCATGCCGGCCGAGGTCCTCCGGCCGTGCCGGAACGCCGCGGCCGGCGAGGTATGCCGGCGAGGCGCACAGCACGGTGTCGAAGGTCGCCAGGCGGCGGGCGACGAGGCTGCTGTCGGCAAGCTCGCCGATCCGCACGGCCGCATCGAAGCCCTCCGCCACGAGGTCGACGAAGCGGTCGGCATGCACGAGATCGAGCTGCAGCGCCGGGTAGGTATCGATGAACTCCGGCAGCCACGGGGCGATCCAGCGCTGCGTGAACGCCGCCGGCAGCGACAGCCGCAGCAGGCCGCGCGGCATGGCGGCACCCTCCGATGCCTCGACGTCGGCCGCGGACAGTTCGGAGAGTACCGCCTGGACGCGCCGGAGATACGCCGCCCCGACCTCCGTCACGGCGACGCGCCGGGTCGTGCGCGAGAGCAGCCGCACGCCGAGCCGCGCCTCCAGCGCGTCGAGGCGGCGCGAGATCACCGACGCGTCCCGCCCGAGCGCGCGCGCCGCCGCGGCGATGCCGCCGCGCTCGGCCACGGCGGCGAAGGCTTCGATCTGTTCGAGATGGGCGCCGCTTCGTTCCTGCATCCCGTGCACGGGTGATTTGGTTCGAAACCGGATTATCGGCTCGGCCGCCTGCGATTATCAATCCCGCAGATCAAGGCGAACCACCGACGGGAGAACCACCATGAGCAAACCCGAAGCGGTCTTCCCTGCCGGCCGGCAGGCGCTCTACGACCTCAACCGCTATTCGGCGGCGGTCCGCTCGGGCGACCTCCTGTTCGTCTCGGGCCAGGTCGGCAGCCGCGAGGACGGCTCGCCCGAGCCGGACTTCGAGAAGCAGGTGCAGCTCGCCTTCGACAACCTCGCCGCCGTGCTGAAGGCCGCCGGCTGCACGTTCGACGACATCGTCGACGTGACGACGTTCCACACCGATCCGGCCGCCCAGTTCGACACGATCGCCGCCGTCCGGCTGAAGGCGGTCGGCGGCCCGCCCTACCCGAACTGGACCGCCGTAGGGGTCAACTGGCTCGCGGGCTTCGACTTCGAGATCAAGGTGATCGCCCGCATCCCGCAGCCCGCCCGACTCGCGTGAAGGAGCCGCACATGGACGGCTTCGCATCCTTCACCGCGATGCTGCGCGCGGTACTGGGCGATCGGCTGGCGCCCGGCGCCGCGACGTTCTCCGACATGTTCGCCCCCGACGCCGCGTTCGAATTCCCCTTCGCCCCGCCCGGCATGGCGCGCGCCGCGCGCGGACGCGCCGAGATCGACCGGCACCTCGCCAGCCTCACCGACTTTGCGCTCGACGCGGTCTCGCGGCCGGCCGTCCACTGGGTCGAGGGCGGGGACGCGGTCGTCCTCGAGTTCGAGGCAAGGGGCCGCAACACCCGGACGGGCGCCGCCTACGACCAGCGCTACGTCTCGGTGATCGAGCTGCGGGACGGCCGCATCGC
Source organism: Arenibaculum sp. (assembly GCF_035998295.1). NCBI lineage: Bacteria > Pseudomonadati > Pseudomonadota > Alphaproteobacteria > Rhodospirillales > Azospirillaceae > Arenibaculum > Arenibaculum sp. Next base: position 17,101 of record NZ_DASYHS010000147.1, read on the forward strand.
GCTCTACCGCGACTACTGGAACCCGCTGGCCGTGCTCGCCGCGTTCGGCGGCGAGGACGACGTCGTCGGCCGTTGGGAGCGGACGACCTGATCGCCGCGGGCGGGAGATCGGCGGCCCGGGCGGCCGCCGATCCCCACGGGCCCGGTTCACCTATTTCTTGAAGGCGTCCTTCGCCTTGTCGATGCCCTGCTTGACCTTGCCGGCGGCCTTGTCGACCTTGCCCTCGGCCTCGTGGGAGTGTCCCTGGCGCTTGAGCTCGTCGTCGCCCAGCGCCTCGCCGGCGGCCTTCTCGACATGGCCCTGCGTCTCCTTCATGCGTCCTTGGCGTTCGTCGCGGTTCATGACCTTCCTCCATTTGCTGTCGATGGCTCTTCCATCAACAGGCGCGGCGATGGACCATTTCAGGCGCCCGGCGAAGGATCGGGCTGGGATGGACCATTACGAAGTGATATTCTGATCGCACGGTTGAATCTTTGCGCAGGCTGCCGCCATGAAAGCCGATGAAGCCGCACGATTCGCAGACACGACGCCCTTCCGGGAATTCGCGCAGAAAGCTCTGGAACACGATCCCCACGGCGCCGGTCATCACGCCGGCGCCCTGGAGAGCATTCGGCGAGCCGAGCACAAAGGGCACCGCATCGCCGTCAAGACGACGTATGAGATCACGGTCGACGGCAAGCCGCTGACCACCCATGTCCACGTCACGAACGACGGCAAGCTGCACTCGCACGCCCTCCCGAACTACGTCTTCGCATCGGCCATCGACCTGATCAGGACGATCGTCGACCTCTTTCCGGGTGAATTCTCCTCACGCGATCATGGGGCGGATCATGACGGTCACACGCACGAACATCGTTGAGGACCCGGGCGCACGGGACCGCTTCATCGAAGGTGTCCTCGGCCTGAAGCGGGAAATCGTCTCGGCGGAACAGAACATCAGCGTCTACGACGCCTTCGTGATCTGGCATCACCGCACGATGTACACGTTCACGCCGCCGGGCCAGACCGACCGCAATGCCGCCCATCGGGGGCCGGTCTTCCTGCCCTGGCACCGCCTGATGCTGATCGCGCTCGAGCAGCAGATCCAGCGGGTCCTCGGCGACGCGACGTTCGGGTTGCCGTACTGGGCCTGGAACCAGGATGGCGACCTCCCGGTCGGGCAGCAGGCCCGGGCCAGCGTCTGGGCGGACGACTGCATGGGCGGCAGCGGCAATCCCGGGCAGGGCGACCGGGTCGAGACGGGGCCCTTCGCCTACCGCGAGGACGATCCCGCGAGCTGGCGCGTCCGCGTGCTGCCCACGCCTTCGGGCAGGCTCGGGCTCGTCGACGCTGCGCTTCGCCGATCGCTGGCCCGGGACGTGCCGGACCTGCCGACGACGGCCCAGGCGAGGGCCGCGATCGAACTCGGCACATATGACGAGGCGGACTGGGAGACGGTTTCCGCCGACACCTTCCGCAACGTCTGCGAAGGCTGGACGCCGGAACCGCCGGGCCTGCACAACCGCGTCCATGTCTGGGTCGGGGGCGACATGGGCCCGTCGACCTCGCCGAACGACCCCGTCTTCTTCCTGAACCACGCGAATGTCGACCGCATGTGGGCCGCCTGGCAGCGGCGCCATCCCGGCGCGGGCTACCTGCCCGGGCTGGACGGGGCGCCCGACCTCCAGGGTCATCGCCTCGGCGACGAGCTGATTTCGATCTACCCCGGCGCCGCGCCGACGATCGAAGCCATGCTCGACGTCTCCGACGTCTACGAGTACGACACGATCGAGGACTTCGTGAGCGTCGACGTCTGACGGCCGGGACGGGCCGGCGCCGCCGTTCCGCTCAGAACCGCCCGGCCCGGTAGTCCTCCATCGCCTGCGCGATCTCCTCGCGCGTGTTCATCACGAAGGGCCCGTGGGCGACGACCGGCTCGCCGAACGGCGCCGCGTGGCCGAACAGCACGACGGCCTCGCCCGGCGCTTCCAGCGCCACCTCGTCCCCCGCGTCGCCGACCTCGACGAGGTGGTGCTGCTCGACCCGCTCGCCCGCGACGTCGAGCGCGCCGCGCACGAGATACAGGAAGACGTTGCGCCCGGGTGCGACCGGCAGGCGCACCGCACCCCCGGGCGCGAAGGTCAGCACCGCCATCTGCACGTCGGCCAGCGTGTCGACCGGGCCGGAATGCCCGTCCCAGGTGCCGGAGACCGCGGCGACCGTCACACCGCCGTTGCCGGCCGCGAACGACGGGATCTGGTCCTTCTGCAGGCCGACATAGCGCGGCTCCGTCATCTTCAGGCGCGCCGGCAGGTTCACCCACAGCTGCAGGATCTCCAGCGGGCCGCCGCGCTTCTTGAACTCCTCCGGCGACAGCTCGGCATGGACCAGGCCTCGGCCCGCCGTCATCCACTGCACGCCGCCGGCCCCGATCACGCTCTCGTGGCCGCCGGAATCGCGGTGGGCCAGCTCGCCCGCCAGGATGAAGGTCACGGTCTCGAAGCCGCGATGGGGATGCGGCCCGAACGGCAGGCCCCGGTTGCCGGGCGGGTAGGTCTGCGGCCCGTGATGGTTCAAGAACAGGAACGGGTCGATCTGGTCGATCCCCGGACCGGGCAGCGGGCGGCGCGTCGTCAGGTCGGCGATGTCGTCTCGGTAGGCGGGGTGCCGCCTGCGGATGGTCCTCGCGGTCATGGCGGGTCGGTGCTCCTGCTCGTCGGTTCGATGCGTCGGATTGGATATGGCGCGTGACGGCCGGCGCCGCTATGGTCCCGCCCTGCCGATTCGCCTGTCCGAGGTCGTTGCGAGATGATACCGCGCTACAGCCGCCCCGAGATGTCCCGCATCTGGGAGCCCGAGAACAAGTTCCGGATCTGGTTCGAGATCGAGGCCCATGCCTGCGACGCGCAGGCCGAGCTGGGCGTGATCCCGCGGGAGGCGGCCCAGGCGGTCTGGAAGCGCGGCAAATGGGAGATCGCGCGCATCGACGAGATCGAGCGCGAGACCAAGCACGACGTGATCGCCTTCCTGACCAACCTGGCCGAGCATGTCGGGCCGGAGGCCCGCTTCGTCCACCAGGGCATGACCTCGTCGGACGTGCTGGACACGACGCTGGCGGTGCAGCTCGCCCAGGCCACCGACCTGCTGCTCGCCGACCTGGACGCCCTGCTCGCGGCCCTGAAGCGCCGCGCCTTCGAGCACAAGGGCACGGTCACGATCGGCCGCAGCCACGGCATCCATGCCGAGCCGACGACCTTCGGCCTCAAGCTCGCCGGCCACTACGCGGCGTTCGAGCGCGCGCGCCAGCGCCTGCAGGCGGCACGGCGCGAGGTCGCGACCTGCGCGATCTCGGGCGCGGTCGGCACCTTCGCCAACATCGACCCGCACGTCGAACGCCACGTCGCCGAGAAGATGGGCCTGGAGGTCGAGCCGGTCTCGACCCAGGTGATCCCGCGCGACCGCCACGCGATGTATTTCGCGGTGCTGGGCGTCATCGCGTCGTCGATCGAGAACCTCTCGGTCGAGGTCCGGCACCTCCAGCGCACCGAGGTCCGCGAGGCGGAGGAGTATTTCTCCCCCGGCCAGAAGGGCTCCTCGGCGATGCCGCACAAGCGCAATCCCGTGCTGTCGGAGAACCTGACCGGCCTCGCGCGCGTCGTGCGCGCCGCGGTCACGCCGATGATGGAGAACGTGGCGCTCTGGCATGAGCGCGACATCTCGCATTCCTCGGTGGAGCGGGTGCTCGCCCCCGACGCGACCATCGCGCTGGATTTCGCGCTGGCCCGGCTCACCGGCCTGGTCGAGCGGCTGGTGGTCTATCCCGAGCGCATGCGCGAGAACCTGGAAGGCATGGGCGGCCTCGTCTTCAGCCAGCGCGTCCTGCTCGCCCTGACCCAGGCGGGCATGAGCCGCGAGGACGCCTATTCCGCCGTCCAGCGCAACGCGATGCGCGTCTGGCAGGAGGGCGGCACCCTGCTCTCCTACCTGAAGGCCGATCCCGAGGTCGCCCGCCACATCGACGCCGACCGGCTCGCGGCGATGTTCGACCTCGCCTACCACACCAAGCACGTCGACACGGTGTTCCGCCGGGTGTTCGGCGAGGGGTGAGCGCCGGCTACTGCGACATGACCTGGTCGCGCGCGACGTGGAACAGCCGCTCCGCCTCGCGCTCGATCCGGTGCCTGCTGACGTCCACGTCCGCGTCCGCGAAGTCGCGCTCGACCGCGTCGATCAGCTCGGTCACGCGCTCGGCGGAGAAGTCCTCGTCGGCGAGGCGCCGGGAATAGGCCGCGGCGTCGTCCCCCGACAGGCCGAGCTGCCCGGCGGCCCACTCGCCGAGCAGCCGCGCCCGGCGCGCCCTGACCTTGAACAGGGTCTCCTGGTCGTGGATGAACTTGTTCTCGAAAGCCATTTCGCGTTCGTCGAAGATCGTCATGGCGCATCCTCCACATCGAACGATGCGTCCATCATATAACGGAAATCGTCCGCGCGGGCCGAAACCGGGCCTGCTGCTTGCGAATCGAGGGGTCCGCCGGCACATGTGCAGCCTCGTCATCCTCCGCCGCCCCGGGGCCGACTACCCCGTCCTCGTCGCCGCCAACCGCGACGAGATGGCCGGCCGGCCCTGGCGCCCGCCCGCCCGCCACTGGGAGGACCGGCCCGAGGTCGTCGGCGGTTTCGACGACCTGGCCGGCGGGAGCTGGCTCGCCGTCAATGACCACGGCGTCCTCGCCGCCGTCCTCAACCGGGAAGGCACGCTCGGCCCGGCCGAGGGCAAGCGCTCGCGGGGCGAGCTGGTGCTGGACGCGCTCGACCACCCGGACGCGCTGCTGGCGGCCGACGCGCTGACCGGGCTCGACCCCGACGCCTACCGCCCGTTCAACCTCGTCGTCGCCGACAACCGCGACGCCTATTTCGCCAGCAGCCGAGGCGACGGGATCATGCGCGTGCGCCCGATCCCCGAGGGGCTGTCCATGGTGACCGCCGCCGACCCGAACGACCATTCCAGCGCGCGCATCCGCCGCTTCCGGCCGCTGTTCGCCGCCGCCGCGGCGCCGGACCCCGCGGCCGGCGACTGGGCCGGGTGGGAGCGGCTGCTCGCCAGCCGGGATCACGAGCCCGGCGCCGACCGTCGCGACGCCATGTGCGTCGCGACGCCGACCGGGTTCGGCACGACCTCGTCGGCGCTGGTGGCGCTTCCGGCGATCGACCGGCCCGACCTGCCGCCGGTCTGGCGCTTCGCCGCGGGGCCGCCCGGCACCGTGCCCTGGACCGACGTCAGTCTCGGCTGAGCCGGGGGGCCGGCGGCCCGAAGGTGCATTGTGCTGCGGGCTCCGGCTTGCTATATGAGCAGCAATATTACCGGGATCGACACGTACAATCGCGGTCCCTGCCACTTCGGAAGACCACCATGACAAGACGCAGGCGGATCTACGAGGGCAAGGCGAAGGTCCTGTTCGAAGGTCCGGAGCCGGGCACCCTCGTCCAGTATTTCAAGGACGATGCGACCGCCTTCAACAACCAGAAGAAAGGCACGATCACCGGAAAGGGGGTCCTCAACAACCGGATCTCCGAATACCTGATGATCAAGCTGGGAGAGATCGGGGTCCCCACGCATTTCGTGCGCCGCCTGAACATGCGCGAGCAGCTGATCCGCGAGGTGGAGATCATCCCGATCGAGGTGGTCATCCGCAACGTCGCCGCCGGCTCGCTGTCGAAGCGATTCGGCATCCCGGAGGGCACGCTGCTGCCCCGCTCCATCGTCGAGTACTACTACAAGTCCGACGAGCTCGGCGACCCGATGGTCTCGGAGGAGCACATCACCGCCTTCGGCTGGGCGGCCCCCCAGGACATCGACGACATGATGGCGCTGTCGCTGCGCGTCAACGACTACCTGTCGGGACTGTTCCTCGGCATCGGCCTGCGCCTCGTCGACTTCAAGGTCGAGTTCGGCCGCCTGTGGGAGAACGAGGAGATGCGGATCGTCCTGGCGGACGAGATCAGCCCGGACAACTGCCGCCTATGGGACGTCAAGACGAACGAGAAGCTCGACAAGGACCGGTTCCGCCAGGACCTGGGCAAGGTCGAGGAAGCCTACCAGGAAGTCGCCCGCCGCCTCGGCATCCTGCCGGAGGGCGGAACGGGGGACTTCAACACGCCGAAGCTGATGCAGTAGTGAGTCCGATGAAGGCCAAGGTTCACGTCACCCTCAAGAAGGGCGTGCTCGATCCCCAGGGCAAGGCGATCGGCCACGCCCTCCACGCCCTCGGCTTCCCCGGCGTCGGCGACGTCCGCCAGGGCAAGTACATCGAGCTGGAGCTGAGCGAGACCGACC
>NZ_DASYHS010000153.1:0-22211 GCF_035998295.1 Arenibaculum sp.
TCGATCAGCTCCTCCACGGTCGCCTCGTACTGCGCGATCAGGCGCCGTTCCATGCGCCGCTCGGCCGTGCGGCCGAACGGGTCGAACGGCGTGCCGCGCAGGCGCTTCAGCTTCGCCAGCACGCGGAAGGCGTGCAGCATCCAGGGGCCGTAGACCTGCTTGCGCGGCAGTCCGGTGACGGGGTCGCGCGGTGCCAGCAGCGGCGGCGCCAAGTGGAAGCGCAGCCGCGGCGATCCCTCGTAGCGCTCCTTCAGCTTGGTCAGGAACTCGCCGTCGGAATGCAGGCGCGCGACCTCGTACTCGTCCTTGTAGGACATCAGCTTCGCGAGGCTGCGCGCGACCGCCTCGGTCAGGCGCGTCGAGCCGGAGACGGCGCGCGCCTCCGCGGTCCGCACCCGGTCGACCAGGCGGCGGTAGCGCGCGGCATAGGCCGCGTCCTGGTAGGCGGTCAGGAGTTCCTCACGCCGCCGGATCAGCTCGTCGACCCCGCCGCCCAGGGGAGGGCGGGAGGGCTGCGGGGCGGCGGCCCCGACCTTCGCCTCGACCGAGGCGAGGTCGGCGGCGGCGCAGCGGCCCCAGGCGAAGGCGGCGCGGTTCATCGCGACCGCCGTCCCGTTCAGCTCGATCGCCCGGTCGATCGCATCGGCCGAAAGCGGGATCAGCCCGCGCTGCCAGGCGAAGCCGACCAGGAACAGGTTGGCGGCGATGCTGTCGCCGAGCAGCGCCGTCGCGAGCCCGACCGCGTTCACCGCGTCGACCGCGTCCGCGCCGCAGGCGGCCTTCACCCGGCCGACCAGGCCGTCGAGGTTCAGGCGCGCGTCGGAGTGGCGCGTGAACTCGCCGGTGATCGTCTCGTGCCGGTTCAGCACCGCGCGGGTGCGGCCCGGCGCTATGCGGGCGAGACCGTCGGCGCCCGCCGCCACCAGCAGGTCGCAGCCGAGCACGAGGTCGGCACCGCCGTCGGGGATGCGCGCGGCCGAGATCTCTGTGCCGGCCGGCGCCAGGCGGATATGGGACATCACGGCGCCGCCCTTCTGCGCGAGCCCGGTCAGGTCGAGCACCGAGAAGGCGCGCCCGTCCAGATGCGCCGCCATGCCGAGGACGGCGCCGACGGTCACGATGCCCGTCCCGCCGACGCCGGTGACGAGGATGTCGCAGGACCGGTCCGCCGCGATGTCCGGCACCGGCAGGGAGGCGGCGGGCGGGGCGCCGGCCGTGGCCGAGGCGCGCTTGAGCGTGCCGCCCTCAACGGTCACGAAGCTGGGGCAGAAGCCGTTCAGGCAGGACTCGTCCTTGTTGCAGGACGACTGGTCGATCTGGCGCTTGGTGCCGAACTCGGTCTCCAGCGGGACGACCGACACGCAGTTGGACGCCCGCGAGCAGTCGCCGCAGCCCTCGCAGACGCGCTCGTTGATGAAGACGCGGCGGTTCGGGTCGTCCATCAGGCCGCGCTTGCGCCGCCGCCGCTTCTCGGTCGCGCAGGTCTGGTCGTAGACCAGCGCCGACACGCCCGGCACCTCGCGCAGCTCGCGCTGGACCGCGTCCAGCTCGTCGCGGTGGTGCACCGTCGTGGATGGCGGGAAGCCCGCGCCGAGGCCGTACTTCTCCGGCTGGTCGGTCACGACCGCGATCCGCTGCACCCCCTCGGCCCGTACCTGCCAGGCGATGGCCTGGGGCGTCAGCTGGCCGTCGTGGCGCTGGCCGCCGGTCATCGCGACCGCATCGTTGAACAGGATCTTGTAGGTCATGGTGACGCCGGCCGCGACCGCGGCGCGCACCGCCAGCAGGCCGGAATGGAAGAAGGTGCCGTCGCCGATGTTCTGGAAGACGTGGGGGGTCGGCACGAACGGCGCCTGGCCGATCCAGTTCGCCCCCTCCGCGCCCATATGGGTGTAGGTGTCGGTGCGCCGCTCCATGCCCTGCGCGAGGTAGTGGCAGCCGATGCCGGCCAATGCGCGCGAGCCCTCCGGCACGCGGGTCGAGGAGCTGTGCGGGCAGCCCGAGCAGAAATAGGCCGGGCGCTTGGGCGCCGCCTCGACCGCCGGGGCGCCGGGCAGGCGGCCGAGAGCCTCGGCGAGACCGGCGCCGGGGTCCAGCCGGTCCGCCCGCGCCGCGACGACGCGCGCGATCTCGGCCGGGTTCAGCTCGTTATGCGACCTCAGCAGCGGCGCTCCCGTCTCGTCCGCCTTGCCGATGACGCGCGGCCGGCGGTCGGCCGGCAGGTTGTAGAGCGCGTCCTTGGCCTGGGTCTCGATCAGCGGGCGCTTCTCCTCGACGACCAGCAGCTCGTCGAGCCCCTCCGCGAAGGCGCGCAGCCCCTCGGTCTCCAGCGGCCAGGTGCAGGCCACCTTGTAGACGGCGATCCCGAGCGCCTGCGCCCGGGCCTCATCGATGCCGAGCATGGCGAGCGCCTGGCGGACGTCCAGATAGGCCTTGCCGGTCGTGACGATCCCGAGGCGCGCGGGCTTGCGGCCGAAGGCGACGCGGTCCAGGCGGTTGGCGCGCAGATAGGCCAGTACCGCCGGGATCTTCTGCAGGTGCAGGCGCGCCTCCTGCTCCTGCGGAGTGTCGGGCCAGCGGATGCCGAAGCCGCCGGGCGGGACCGGGTGGTCCGCCGGCAGCACGATGCGAGGGCCCGCCGGGTCGAGATCGACCGCGATCGTGCGGTCGGTCAGGTCGGCGGTGACCTTCATCCCCGCCCAGCAGCCGGCGAAGCGCGACAGCGCGAAGCCGTGCAGGCCGTATTCCAGGATCTCGTCGACGGTCGCCGGGTGCAGCACCGGGATCATCGCGTCCACGAGGGCGTACTCGCTCTGGTGCGAGGTCGTGGACGACTTGCAGGTGTGGTCGTCGCCGGCCAGCAGGAGCACGCCGCCCTTGGCCGCGGTCCCGGCGAGGTTGGCGTGGCGGAACGCGTCGCCCGAGCGGTCGACGCCGGGGCCCTTGCCGTACCACACGCCGAACACGCCGTCCCATTCCGGCTTGTCGAACAGGTGGATCTGCTGCGTTCCCCACAGCGCCGTCGCGGCCAGATCCTCGTTGAGGCCGGGCTGGAAGCGGATGTCGTGGGCGTCGAGGAACCGGCGCGCCTTGCCGAGCGCCATGTCGAAGCCGCCCAGCGGCGAGCCGCGGTAGCCCGTGACGTAGCCGGCCGTCCTCAGCCCGGCCGCGCGGTCGCGCCGTTGCTGCTCCAGCACCAGACGGACGAGGGCCTGGGTCCCGGTGAGGTACACACGATCCGAACTGGCCGTGTACTTGTCGTCGAGCGTGATCGAGCCGTCCGGCATGCCTGTCTCCTTGCGCGGAGAATATGTATTCTCAAGTGTACACACTTGGTCGCGGAGCGTCAACGCGCGCCGGCCGATGGTAGTTCCGACAGGTGGCGGGGTCTATGCCGTTTCCCGGCGCATGCCGGGTTTGCGCCGATTCCCGGCGCATGCCGGGCTTATGCCGATTGCCGGCGCATGTAGATGCGCGCCAGGCCTTCCTTCATCGCCTCGACCGCGTCGGCGACGCTGATGGCGATGTGCTCAACCATCAGGGTCTCCGCGCGGCCGTCTTCGCGCGCCTTCATGGCCTCGACGATCCCGAGATGCTCGCAGAACGTCGTCTCGCGCCGCTTCGGGCTCTCGATCTCGATCCGCCGGACGAAGCGGATGCGGGCGTTCACCCCTTCGATCATGCGCAGGATCTCCGGGTTGCCGGAGAGGCGGGCGATGCGGGTGTGGAACTCCTCGTCCCGGCTGGTCAGCTCCTCCGCGCTCATCTCGGCCTGGCGCGCGGTGACGCCCGACCAGAACGCCGCCAGCTCCTCGAAGTCCCCGGCATTGCCGCGCCGGCACGCCAAGCGGACGGCGAGCGTCTCCAGCGCCGTGCGCACCTCGAACAGGTGCAGGATCTCGTCCGCGTCGAAGGCGCGGCAGAAGAAACCCTTGTTGGGGACGAGCGTGATCAGCCCCTCGATCACCAGCCGGTTCAGCGCCTCGCGCACCGGCGTGCGGCTGACCTTGAGCGCCGCCGCCAGCTCCACCTCGTTGATGCGCTGCTCGGGCCGGAACTCGTAGCTGACGGCCATTTCCCGGATGGCCGCATAGACCCGGTTCACGCTGTCCGCGGCGCGGCGGGGCGCCTTCGCGGGACGCTTCGTGGCGGCGGGCATCGACGTCTCTCCCAGGGCCTGTCTCGTGCGGAATGCCCGCATGCCGGGCAAGCTAGCGCACAACGGCATTGCACGCAACACCGGCAAATCGCATGTGGACAGCGTTGTATACAGTTGTTTAGGATCGTCGGTCGTTGATCCCATCGATCGAAATCACGGAGGAAGAGACATGTCGATCCAGCGCTACGAGGTCGGTGCGCGCATGAGCCAGGCCGTCGTCCATGGCGGGCTCGTCTACACCGCCGGGCAGGTCGCGCTGCGCGCGCCCGGCACCTCGGTCCGCGAGCAGACGACCGACATCCTGAACAAGATCGACGAACTGCTGGCCACCGCCGGCTCGGACAAGGCGAAGGTCCTCACGGCCACGATCTGGCTGTCCGACATCGCGACCTTCAACGAGATGAACGAGGTGTGGGACGCCTGGGTCGCGCAGGGCAGCACGCCCGCCCGCGCCTGCGTCGAGGCGAAGCTGGCGGCGCCGCAGTTCACGGTCGAGATCGCGGTCGTCGCGGTCGTCTAGCGGCGGCCGGCAGTGAGCAGGGGGCGGTCATGAGGATCATCGTCATGGGTAGCGGCGTGGTCGGAGTGACCACCGCCTACAGTCTGCTGAAGGACGGCCACGAGGTCGTCGTCGTCGAGCGGCACGACGGTGCCGCCGACGAGACGAGCTTCGCCAATGCCGGGCTGGTGGCTCCCGGCCACGCCTACACCTGGGCGTCGCCGCGGGCCCCGTCCATCCTGCTGAAATCGCTGTGGCGCCAGGACCAGGCGCTGCGCTTCCGCCTCAGCGCCGACCCGGCGCTGTGGGCCTGGACCTGGAAGTTCCTCGCGAACTGCACGGCGGAGAAGGCGGCGCTCAACACCGCGCGCAAGGTGCGCCTGTGCCTCTATTCGCAGGCGGCGCTGCACGAGGTGCTGGCCGATACCGGCGTCGCCTATGACGGCAACGGCGGCGGGCTGCTCTATCTCTACCGCTCCCAGGCGTCCTACGAGGCCGGGGTCGCCAAGATGCGCATCCTGGTCGACCAGGGACTGCCGCTGGAGGCGGTGGACCGCAACCGCGCGGCCGAGATCGACCCGGCGCTCGCCCCCGTGAAGGACAAGGTCGCGGGCGGCATCTTCGCGCCCAGCGACGAGAGCGGGGACGCGCGCAAGTTCACGCAGGGGCTAGCCGACTGGACGCGCGAGCGCGGGGTCGAGTACCGCTTCGGCACCTCGATCGAGGCGATCGAGACCGAGGGCGACCGCGTCGTCGGGCTGCGCACGGACCGCGGGCGGCTGACCGCCGACGCCTACGTGATGGCGCTCGGCTGCGACAGCGCGCGCATGGCGAAGCCGCTCGGCGTCCGGCTGCCGGTCTATCCGATCAAGGGCTATTCGGTGACGCTGCCGATCGACGGCCGCAACAACCCGCCGCGCCTGGGCGGCGTCGACGAGGACAACCTCGTCGCCTACGCCCCCATGGGCGAGCGCCTGCGCATCACCGCGACCGCGGACTTCGCCGGCTACGACAAGACGCACCGGCCTTCCGACTTCCGCACCATGCTGGCCGCCGCCCGCGACCTGTTCCCCGACGCCGCCGACTATTCCCGGCCCGCCTACTGGGCGGGGCTGCGGCCGATGACGCCGGAGGGGACGCCGATCTTCGGGCGCGCGCGCCAGCGCAACCTCTATTTCAACACCGGTCACGGCCACATGGGCTGGACCATGTCCTGCGGCTCGGCCCGGGTGACGGCCGACCTGATCGCCGGGCGCGATCCCGGCGTGCCGCTCGACGGCATGCTGCTCGCTCATTGACTGGGAGGGGAGGAGACGCGATGGAAGGAACGATGGTGCAGGCCCCGGCGGCGCCGGCGGCAAGTCATGCCGCGGGGGAGACGGTGGTGCTCCCCTTCGACACCGACGAGGGGATCGCCGCGCGCGCCGCGATCGGCCTGCTGGTGCTCGCGACCGACCAGACGATCGAGCACGAGTGGCGGTTCCTGCTGAACGTGCCGGGCGTCGCCGTCTACAACGCGCGCCTGTGGAACGACAAGGCGATCACGCCCGAGACGCTGGTGCGCATGGAGGGCGACATCGCTCCGACAGCCCGGCTGATCCTGCCGGAGCTGCCGCTGGGGGTCGTGGCCTTCGGCTGCACGTCCGGCAGCATGGTGATCGGTCCCGACCGCGTCGGCGACTTCATCCGCGAGGCGCGGCCCGGCATCGCGACGACGACCCCGGTCGAGGCGGTCACGGCGGCGCTGACCGCCCTGAAGGCGCGCCGGATCGGGCTGGTGGCGCCCTACAACCGCGCGGTGTGCGAGGCGATGCGCGACCATTTCGTCGCCGCCGGGTTCGAGGTGCCGAGGCTGGTGATCTTCGACGAGACCGACGACACCGTCGTCGCCCGGATCACGACGGGGGCGATCTCCGCGGCCGTGCGCGAGGCGGCCCGGCACCCCGACGTCGAGGCGGTGTTCGTATCCTGCACCAGCCTGCGCGTCGCCGAGATCGCCGAGAGCCTGGAGGCCGAGATCGGCATGCCCGTGACCTCGAGCAACCATGCGCTCGCCTGGCACAGCCTGCGGCTGGCCGGCGTCGGGGACGCGCTGCCCGGCCGCGGGCGGCTGTTCCGCACGCCGCTCTGAGGCGGCGCCGATGCGTCCCGGCCCGGCCTCCTTCACCTCGGCCGCCATCCTGCCGGAGCCCGGCCTCTTGCCGGGCCGCCTGCTGCTGGACGAGGGCGCGGCCCTCGCCCGCGACTGGCGGGTCGTGCCCGGCCCGTTCCTGCGCGAGCGCGGTGCGTCCAGCGAGGTCGAGGTCAAGCGCGCCTCGGCGGCTGCCGGGCGCATCATGCACCACGCCCAGGTCGGCTTCCGCGACCCGGCCAAGAGCCGCAGGGCCTATGGGGAGATCCACGCGCGCTGCGCCGCGCGCGGCGTCACGGTCGACCGCTACGGCCTGTGCCTGGACTGGTCGATGGGCTATCCCGCCGCCGAGCGCCCGGGCCGCCCGCGCGGGACCGGGATGATCCTGGCCGGGGTCGAGGACTTCGTCGCCCTGACGGCCGAGGCGCCCGTGGCACCCCATTTCGGCGACTTCGTCCTGGGCTTCCCGGCCGCGGTCGAGAACACCTGCGCGGCGCTGGCCGCCGGGGCGACCGCGATCGGCAATCTCGGCCAGTTCTTCACGTTCCGCCTGCCGCACTGGGACGACGACGTCGCGCTGACCGAGGCGACGGTACGCGCGCTCGGCCTGCTCGCGGCCCAGCCGGTGCCGATCCTGGTCCATTCGAACCTGGACGACGGCTTCGCGGCGCAGTTCACCGACCTCGCCTGCGCGCTGGGTGCGGCCATGATCGAGCGGCACGTGGTCGAGGGCCTAATCGGCGGTTCCCTGCTGGTCGGGCACTGCTTCGGCCACCATTTCTCCGATCCGGTCACCCGGCTCGCCTTCCAGCGGGCGCTGGCGCGCGTCTCGGGTTCGCCGGGCACGATGCTGTACGGCAACACGGTGGCCTACCAGGGCAGCCATCCCCAGAACTTCGCGAGCCTCGGCAGCTATCTGCTCGTCGACATCCTGGGCCAGTGGCTGACGCCGACCGGCCACGCGATCAACCCGGTGCCGGTCACCGAGAACGAGCGCATCCCCGACATCGACGAAATCGTGGACGCGCAGCTCCATGCCGGCCGTCTGGTCGAGCATGCCGCTGACTGGCGCACCCTGATCGACCCGTCGGCCGCCGACCGGGTCACCGACATGCTGGTCGAGGCGGGCACCCGGTTCCGCGACCGGGTGCTGGCCGGCCTCGCCGAGGGCGGCATCGACGTCGACGATCCGTTCCACCTGCTGCTGGCGCTGCGCCGGATCGGCGGCGCGCGGCTGGAGAGCCGGTTCGGGCCGGGGCGCGAGGACGCAGGCCAGGCGAGGGGCCGCGAGCCGGTCGTCCCGGCCACGACCTTCCTGGAGCTGATGCACGCGGCCGAAGCCTGCCTCGCCCGCGTCGAGCCCGGGACGCGCGGCGCCGTCGCCGCCGCCGGGCTGAGGCTGGTCACCGCGACGACCGACGTGCATGAGCACGGCAAGACGCTGGTCGACCGGACGCTCGCCGGGCTCGGGGTGACGGTGATCGAGGGCGGCATCTCGACCGATCCCGACGACCTGGCCGCCCTCGCGGCCGAGGAGGAGGCGGACGCGATCGCCGTCAGCACCTACAACGGCGTGGCGCTACGCTACCTGCGCGAGCTGAAGGCGGCGCTGGCTGCGCGCGGCCGCGAGGTCCCGGTGCTGATCGGCGGCCGGCTGAACGAGATCCCGGACGGCTCCAACTCGTCCCTGCCGACCGATGTCGGCGGCGTGCTGGAGGAGGAAGGCGCGGTCGTCTGCCGCGCCATCGACGACCTGCCGCGCTCGCTGGCGGCGCTGGTCGCGCGCCGGGGAGAGCGGCGATGAGGATCGGCATCCTCGGCGTCGGCCATCTCGGCGCCTATCTCCTGCGCGGCCTGATCGACGCGGGCACCGCGCCCGGCGACCTGCTGCTGTCGCCGCGCGGCGCCGAAGCGGCCCGGCGCCTCTCGGACAGCCACGGCATCGCCGTCGCCGCGTCCAACGCCGCCCTGGTCGAGGCGGCCGACCTCGTGGTCCTGGCCGTCCGCCCGGCCGATGCGGTCGCGGCGGTGGACGGCCTTCCCTGGACGTCGCGGCACCTGCTGGTCTCCGCCTGTGCCGGCGTCCGGCTGGACGCGCTGCGGCCGCCGGCGGCGCCGGCGGAGGTGGTGCGCGCGATGCCGATCAGCGCCGTCTCGATCGGCCGCAGCCCGACGACGGTCTACCCCGACCATCCCGCCGCCCGCGAGGTCTTCTCCCGGGTCGGCGAGGTCCTGGTCCTGCCGGACGAGGAGGCCTTCTCGGTGGCCAGCGTCAGCGCCGCGCTCTACGGCTGGGTCCACGAGCTGATCGGGCGCAGCGTCGCCTGGTCGGCCGCGCAGGGACTGCCGGAGCCGCTGGCGCGCCGTCTCCAGGCCCAGACCTTCGCGGCGGCGGCCGGCATGGTGCTGGACGCGCCGGATCTCCCCGTGGACGAGTTGGTGCGCCGTCTCGCGACGCCGGGCGGGATCACGGAGGCCGGCCTGGACAGCCTGCGGCGCGACGGCGTCGGCGAAGCCTGGACGGACGCCCAGGACGCCGCCTTCGCGAGGCTGCGCGCGCTGGGCGGTCCGCCCGACACGCCGCGGTGAGCGCATCAGTCGCGCCGCTCGGCGTAGACCGCGCCGCCCGGCGCCTGATCGGTCGGCACCACCTCGACATAGCTGAGGTCGACATGCGGCGGGGCGGTGACGGCGGTCATCACCGCCTCGGCCACATCCTCGGGCTTCAGGGCGGCGTGGCGGCCGAACAGCCGCTCGCGGACCTGGTCCCGGTCCCCGCCCATGGCGGCGACGTAGATGTCCGTCTCGATCCGGCCGGGGGCGACCTCGGTGACGCGCACGCCCGTGCCGGCGAGGTCGTAGCGCAGGACCCGTCCGGCCATGGACAGGCCGGCCTTGGCCGCCGCGTAGGGCGCCGTCCCGGGAAAGACGCTGGAGGCGACCAGCGAGCCCACGTTCACGACGTGGCCGCCGCCGCGCGCCACCATGCCCGGCAGCAGCAGGCGCGCGAGCTGGAGCGGGACGCGCAGGTTCAGGTCGATCATGCGGTCGACCTCCTCGGCGCCGATGCGGTCCAGCCGGCCGAGCCCGGCGATCAGCCCGGCATTGTTGACCAGCACCTCGACGTCGAGCTCGCCCAGCCGCGCCAGCGCCGAGGCGTCGGTGAGGTCGACGGCGTGGACGGTGCAGCCGGTCTCCCCGCGCAGCCGGGCCAGCGCCTCGGCGTCGCGGGCGACGGCGTGGACGGTCAGGCCGAGCGCGGCGAGGCGGCGGACGAGCGCCGCGCCGACGCCGCGCGAGGCGCCGGTCACGAGGGCCGATCCGGTCCAGGCTCCCACAGGCATATGCGTTCTCCGGTAAGTCGGGAAAGGAAGAGGTCGTGGAAGAACTGAGAAGCGAGTTCCTGTTCGAGATGCGGGTCGAGGTGCATCCCTATGTCCCGACCGGCGCCACCGCCGCGGGCGAGCGGCGGATCGTCAACATCCGGGGCGGCCGGTTCGAGGGCCCCCGCCTGCGCGGCGAGGTGATGGCGAGCGGCGCCGACTGGATCCGGGCGGAGCCGGGCGGGCGGTTGCGCCTGGACGTCCGGGCGGCGCTGCGGACGGACGACGGGGCGGTGATCTATCTCCAGTACCAGGGCGTCCGCCACGGGCCGGCCGAGGTGATCCGCCGTCTCGACGCCGGGGAGGCCGTGGATCCGTCCGAATACTATTTCCGCACCTTGCTGACCTTCGAGACCGGCGATCCCCGCTACGACTGGCTGAACGGGACCGTCGCCGTCGGCGTCGGCCGGCGCCTGCCCGAAGGCCCGGTATACCGGGTCCACGCGGTCCTGTAGGGAGCCCCCTCTCCCGAGGGAGAGGGGACATCCGCTCACCGCATCAGGCTCGGCAGCCAGGTCGCGGTCCAGGGTGCCACGGCGATCAGCGCCAAGGTCAGGAGCTGGCACACCACGAAGGGGGCCACGCCGCGGTACATCTCCCCGAAGGTCATCTCGGGCGGGGCGATGCTGCGCAGGTAGAAGATGGACGGGGCCATGGGCGGCGTCAGGTAGGAGGTCTGGATCATCACCACGGCCATCGCGCCGAGCCAGATCGGGTCGATGCCGTGCACCTTGATGATCGGCACGAACAGCGGCACCGCGATCAGCACCACCGAAACCCAGTCCAGCACGAAGCCGAGCAGGAACAGCACGGCCAGGAACATCAGCATCACGCCGGTCGGGCCCAGGTCCCAGGCGGAGATCAGGTCGTCGACCATCCGGCTGCCGCCATGGACCAGGAACACGCCCGCGAACATGGTCCCGCCGATCACGATGAACACGACCATGGTGTTGATCGTGATCGTCTTCATCAGCGCGTCGAACAGCATCTTCGGCGAGAAGTCCCGGTACCAGATCGTCAGCAGGACCACGCCGATGCTGCCCACCGCCGCGGCTTCCGTCGGCGAGGCGATGCCGGCCAGGATCGAGCCGATCACGGCGACGATCAGGATCAGGGGCGGGATGACGCCCTCGGCGAACACCCGCAGCCGGGCGGAAAGGGGCAGGCTCACGTCGTCGGCCGGCAGGCGCGGCGCGTCGGCCGGGAAAAGCATCGCGTGGCCGACGATGTAGACCACGAACAGCACCACCATCATCGAGCCCGGGATCAGCACCGCCGCGAACAGCTCGCCGATCGAGATCTGGGCCATGGCGGCGTAGATCACGACGACGATGGACGGCGGGATCATGGTCCCGAGCGAACCGCCTGCGCAGATCGTGCCGGCGATCAGCGAGCGGCTGTAGCCGTAGCGCATCATCGCGGGGATCGCGATCAGGCCGACCAGCACCTCCACCGCGCCGACGATGCCGGTGCCGGCCGCGAACAGCGCGCACATCGCGATCGTCGCGAGCGCCAGCCCGCCGGGCAGGTTGCCCACCAGCATGCGCATCGAGTGGAACAGGCGCTCGGCCAGGCGCGAGCGCTCCAGCACCGCGCCCATGAAGATGAACATCGGCACGGCCGCCAGCACGTAGCGGCTGGCCACGTCGAAGAGCTGGTTCCAGAGCTGCAGGCCGGTGACTTGCCCGAAGATCGACAGGCCGAACAGGAAGCTCGTGCCGATCAGTGCGAAGGCGACGGGAACGCCGAGGAAGATGAACGCGAACAGCGTCGCGAACATCAGGAGAGGTATGGGTATGTCGAAGAGCATCTCGGTCGCGGGTCCGTCGCTGTCAGTGCGCGCCGTTCGGGCGCGGCGTGTCGGCGGGGGAGATCGCCTGGGCCAGGAGGCGGACCATCTGGGCCACGACCTGGAGGGAGAGGACCACCAGCCCGACCGTGAGGGCGGTGTAGAAGGGCCAGATCACCGGGGCCCAGGGGCTGACCGCCTCGACCTCGCCGCGCAGGAAGGCGGCCCAGGCCTTGCGCCAGGACGCGGCGGTGATGAAGTAGAGCGCCGGCAGGATCACCAGGCCGAAGAACGCGGCCTGGACCAGGGCCTGCACGCGCGGCGGAAAGCGGCTGCTGACGAAGTCGATGCGCACGTGGCCCTCGGTGCGCAGCGTGTGTCCCCCGGCAAGGAGCACGCTGGCGCCGCTGACCATGTAGGCCACGTCGAACACCCAGATGGTCGGGGTGCCGGCCACGTAGCGCATGAACACCTCGAACAGGGTGACCGCGATCAGCACCAGGGCGAGCGCGCTGGCGATCCAGGCGCAGGCGGTCGACAGGCCGTCGACGAGACGGAGAAGCGGTCGCATCGATACATCCCGTGGGGCAGGGGCCTGTGGAGGAAGGGGCGGCCGGTCCGCGAACGGCCCGGCCGCCCGGACCGGTTCAGCTCTTCGGACGGAACGCCGAAGCCTTGGACCACTGGTCGGCGAAGTCGTAGTAGGAGTCGGTGACCCGCTGCATCCAGTCGTTGCCCTTGCCGCCTTCCTCCTGGGCCCGCTTCGTCGCCCAGTCGCGCGACGCCACGGTGACCTGGTCGATCAGCTCGTCGGACAGGCGGACGATCTCGGGCTTGCCCGCGGCCTCGATCTTCCCGATGGCCTCCAGGTCGGCCTTGGTCCAGGCCAGGTAGCTCTGGAGCGTCGTGATCTGCGCCGCCGCCTCCAGGGCCGCCTTGATGTCGTCGGGCAGCGCGTCCCAGGTCTCCGGCTTCATCACGACCTCGAACGCGAAGGCGTTGACGTGGACGCCCGGGACGACGGTGTAGGGTGCCGCCTGCTCGAAGCCGAAGGTCATGTTGTCGCCGACGGTGCTGAACTCCGCGGCGTCGATGGCCTTGCGCTCGAGCATCGTGTAGATCTCGGAGCCGGGCACCGTCGTCGGCACCGCGCCGAAGACGTCCTGGAGGATGTTGCCCCAGGCGCCGCCGGCCCGGAACTTGAGGTTCTTCAGGTCGTCGGCCGTGCGGATCGGGACGTGGGAATGGGCGAAGACCTCGGTCGGCCCGATGCCCGTCAGCAGCGAGTGCAGGTTCATCTTCTCGCGCCGCTGCTCCTGCAGCAGTTCGAGCCCGCCGCCCTGATAGTACCAGCCCATCAGCGCCGGACCGTCCATCCCGCCGGGGTGCGCGCCGAACAGGCTGTTCTCGACCGCCTGGTTGACGATGTAGATCGGCGTGGTGTGTCCCAGTTCGACGATGCCGTCCTGGACCGCCTCGTGCACCTTCAGCGCCGGAGCCAGCACGCCGCCGCCATAGGGCTGGATCTTGACCCGGCCCTGGGTCAGTTTTTCCACGTTCTCGACGAACGGGATCGTGAACATCTGGTAGTAGAACGACGTCTCAGGGACGATCGTCGCCATGTTGAAGTTGTATTCCTGGGCCGTCGCCGGGGTCGCGAAGACCGCCGCAGCAACCCCTGCCATCACCATCAAACGCTTCATATTCGCCTCCCTCCGCGCTCGGAGTTGTCGGTCCCGGGGGCTCGCGGAGGTACCCCGCGGGACGTTGGATCGCGCCGCCTCAGAGCGACGCGTGCCTGTGCAGAACCTTCAGCATCTCCGGCAGGCCGCGGTCGCGCTCCTCGCGGAGTTGCGCCGTGGTCCGGCCGCGCGCGGACCTCTCGGTCTCGATGACGACGCGCTCGGCCGTGGCGCGGTCCAGGCGCGCCGTGCCGAGGTCGTCCCAAAGCCTTTGGTAGGTGTCGCCGAAGCGGTCCAGGAACGCTTCCATGCCGGCGTCGCCGGCGCCGAGATGGTTGGACAGGAAGGAGCCCTGGAGCGCCCATTTCGGGGCCGGCCCGTACATGAAGGCCCGGTCCACGTCCTCGGCCGTGGCGACGCCGTCGGCGACGAGATGGATCGCCTCGCGCCACATCGCGGCCATCAGGCGGAGCGCCAGGTGCCCGGGCACCTCGCGCGCCAGCACGACCGGCCGCTTGCCGAGCCGCTCGTAGAAGCCGCGGGCGAGTTCCACGGCGCCGGGCCCGGTCGCCTCGCCGCCGGCCACCTCGACCAGCGGCATCAGGTGCGACGGGTTGAACGGATGGCCGAGCACGACCCGTCCCGGCCGCGCGCAGGCGCTCTGCATGTCGCTGACCCGCAGCGCCGAGGAGGAGGAGGCGATCACCGCGTGCGCCGCCGCCGCCCGGTCGATCGCGGCCAGCGTCTCCTGCTTCAGGTCGAGGCGCTCCGGCCCGTTCTCCTGCACGAAGTCGGCGCCGGCGACGGCATCCTCCAGCGAGGCGTGGACCGACAGGGTCCCGCCCGGGGCGCCGGGAATGCCGGCAGCGTCGAGGTCGCGGTCCAGGGCTGCGAGGCGGCCGGCCAGTGCGGCCGCCGTGCCGGGCGCGGGGTCCCAGGCGCGGACGGCGAGGCCGGCGTGGCGGAAGAGCGCGGCCCAGCCGGTCCCGATCAACCCCGTTCCGATCACTGCCACGGTTCGGATCGTCGCCTGCGTCACGCGTCCCTCCCCGGTTCGCGACAAATCGTCTCTATCACCATGTTAGTCGGCCCCCGAGACGGGCTGTCAACACATTTGTGTGCAAATGTGTATTCAGATTGGAACTCACCTTGAGGCCTCCAGGAAGGGCAGCGCCGTGCCCAGGAATGCGCGAGGATGGACGCGGGGTGCGAAGTGGCCGCCATGGGGTTCCACCTTCAGGGTCGCGCCGGGAATGCGCTCGGCCAGGGCGTAGCTGTGATGGGGCGGGGTGACGGCATCGTCGCGGGCGACCGCGACCAGCGTCGGCGCCGCGATCCGGCCCAGGTCGTCGAACCGGTCGAAGCGGAGGATCGCGTCGATGCGCCGCGCGGTGATCTCGGCGTCCAGGGGATGGATCGGCGCCGCCCGGTCGGCCTCGGCCAGCGCGTGGTCGTTGGCGGCGATCCAGTCCGGCGGGTACAGGAACAGGGTCCCGTGCCGCCGGTACGACGCCATGCCGCCGAGTTGCAGCAGCTCCTTGCGTGCCTCGAACATGCGCCGGAAATAGGCGCAGGCCCGCGGCCAGGTCGCGGACAGGACGAGCCGCCCGATCCGGTCCGGGTGGTCGATCGCGAGCGTCTGGCCGATCGCGCCGCCGGTGGAGTGTCCGACGAGATCCGCCCGCCCGATGTCGAGATGGTCCATCAGCGCCAGCAGGTCGGCGGCCATCTGCCCGACGCCGTAGTCGATGCGGCAGCGGCTGCTCCGGCCGGTGCCGCGGTGGTCGTGAAGGACGACCCGGAAGCGCTCGGCGAGCGCCGGCACCAGCGGGTCCCAGAACGCCGCGGCGCCGCTCAGCCCCGCGACCAGCAGCAGGGGCGGGCCGGAGCCCGTCACCGCGTAGGCGAGGCTGCCGCCGTCGGGCAGCGGGAGGGTCCGCGGCTGCATCCCCTCACTCCGCCCTGGGAGGCGCGAAGACCGTGCGCGCCTCGATCTCGGCGACGTCGGCGGGGCGCGGGAAGGACGGGGGCGCCGGCTCGCCGGGGATGCGCGGGCGGCCGATGGCGGCGAAGAACTCCTCCAGCCCGTGCGGCGTCAGCATCCAGAGGAGCTTCAGCTCCTCGTCGCCGTCGTTGATGAAGGTGTGCTGCACGTCCCGGCGCGCCAGGATCACCGTGCCGGGCTGCATCGGGTGCTCGACGCCGTCCACGATCGCGCGGCCCCGTCCGCCCCAGACGAACAGCACCTCCTGGTGACGGTCGTGGGCGTGCTGGCGGACATGGGAGCGGGGTGCTACGACCTGGAAGCCCATCGAGAAGGGGCCATCCCATTGCTCGGGCGTCAGCTTGACGGTGACGTAGCCGTTGGCGGGCACCGGCTGCCAGTAGGAGGCGCCGTCCTCGGGCTGGAGGACCAGGCCCTCGCGGTCGGGGGCTGCGTTCGTGGTCATGCCTTCCTCCTTCGGTCGTCGGCGTCCTTGCGGGACGGTCAGGCGGTCCCGCTCCAGCGATCGTGGGCGGTGCGGGTCGCCTCGGTCAGGGCGGTCCAGGGAATGCGCAGGTCGAGCCACCCCGCGAGCCTTCCGGCGATCAGGATCGCCTCGTCGAAGGCCGCGACCGTGTGGTCGGAGCGCTCGGCGAGGCAGGCGGCCGCGCTGAGCAGCAGCCCGGCCGAGGCGGTCAGGTGGCAGAAGCCGCCGATGCGGCTCGCGGCCTTCTCCAGCGCCAGCGCCGCCGCCGCGGCATGCGCGTGCGTCCCGTCAGCGAGGAAGGCGCGGCGGTGCCACCACAGCAGCTCGTGCACGCCCCGGGCCTCGCCTTCCGCCATCAGCAGCGGGCCGGCGGGATGCATCACGCCCCGGCTCGCCATCAGCGCGTCGACCTCCTCCGGGCAGGCGGCCCACAGGGCGCGCCGGGCATCCGACAGCGGCGCGAGCGGACCGTGGGCGGAGGGCGGCGGCGAGGGTCGGACGCCGTCCGCCGCGCGGAGTTCGGCCAGCACCGGGCGATGTCCCTGCACGTCCTGCACGAGGCGCCCGAGGGCGAGGAGGCGGTCGAGCCCGTCGTCGAGGCGGCCCAGCACGGTCACCGCGGCGGTCTCCGCCTGGAGCGGCGCGTAGACCAGTTCCAGGAACTGGCGTTCCGGCCAGTAGAGGAAGCCGCCGGTCGGCACCGCCAGCACGTCGGTCGCCGCCTCGACCTCGCACACGAAGGGCGCGTGCCAGAAGATGTGGTTGCCCGCGATCTTCGCGCAGTGCACGTCGAGACCGAGCGGCAGGCAGGCCAGCAGCGCCGCCGTGGTCCGCGGCGCGGCGGCGCCGTCGAGCGCGATCGGCAGGTCGCCGACTTCGGTGGCGAGCACGAGCCCCGTCGTCATGGCGCCGCGGTCTGCGCGACGAAGGCGAGGGCGACGCCGTGGGTGTGGTCCGGCCGGACGTGGACGGCGCCGTCTTCCACCCGGTGGGGGATGCCGTCCCTGGCCAGCCGCGCGGCGACCGCGTCCGGATCGGCGACGCGGACCGCCATCGCGAACGGCGCCGGCCCGGCCGGCTCGCCTGTGCGGGCCGGAGCGAAGGTGATCGGGATCGTCGCGGTGCGGACGGTCACGCGCCCGCCGTCCCGGCTCACCGCGTCCTTCCCGCACAGCACCTCGAAGACGGGAACGGCCGCTTCCGGATCGGGATGGACGACGTGCAGCGCCGCGAGGCCGCGCGCGCCGTTGGCATGGTCCATCAACTCCGGCAGCCAGACCAGCTCGGGCGTGTCGTGCTGGCAGATCATGACCGCGACCCCGCCGGTCTGCCCGGCCGGCAGGCGGCTCACGACGAAGGCAGCCTCCGCGCTGCCGCCGTCGGACCGGCGCACGGGGCGGGAGAAGGCCAGCGGCGGCTCGGGCGTGAAGCCGGCGTCGGCCAGCCGCCGGCAATCGGCCGCGACGTCGGCCGAACGCATCACGACGAGGTGCAGCCCCTCGCGGTCGTCGAGCATCCGGCGCCACACCTCGTTGGCCGGGGTCGGATTAAGGACCGACAGCACTTCGAAATAGTCGCCGGCCGGCAGCATCACGCAGTGGTTGCCCGTGCCGAGATGGTCGCTGTGGCGGCCGAGGGGGGCAGGATGGAAGCCCAGCCGCTCGTAGGTGGCGCGGGCCGCCTCCAGGTCGCGCACCAGGATCACCAGATGATCGACCCCGATAGTTCCCGTCATGGCCATCCTCGCGCAGTTTGTTGAGCACACAAGTGTATTCAGATTTTTCCGGCCAGTGGAAGGCTGAAACGTGGGGTCATGCGACCACCGAGAAAGCCTCGAGATCGGCACGCAGCGCGTCCAGGAAGCGGGCGACGCCCGCGCCGTCGACGGCGCGGTGGTCGGCGCTCATGGTCAGCCTCGCCACCGGCCGGGATTCGAGGCGCGCACCGTCGAACACCGCCGTCGGGCGGAACGCCGCGACGGCGAGGATCGCGACCTGGGGCGGGTTCACGATCGGCACGAAGTCGGCGACTCCGAAGCCGCCGAGATTCGTGACCGTGAGCGTCGCGCCGGAGACCTCGGCGGCGGCGAGGCCCTGCGCTTCGGCCCGCTCGCGCAGGCGCCGCAGCCCGGCCGCCGTCTCGGCGAGCGACAGGCGGTCGGCGTCGCGCAGCACCGGGACGACGAGGCCGGCCTCGGTCGCCATCGCCACGCCGACATTGACCCGCTCCTGCGGGACCGAGCGGTCCTCGGCCCAATGGGCGTTCAGGTCGGGGTGGCGCGCCAGCAGGCGCGCGACCCGGAACACGATCAGGTCGTTGACGGTGGCGATGCCGCCGACCGCCTTGATCCGTCGACGCTCCGCCAGCAATGCCGAGCCGTCGCAATCGACCGAGACACTGAACATCGGGATCTGGAGCGTGCGGGCCATCTGCGCCGCCATCGCGCGGCGGTAGCCGCCCGACCTGCCGTGCTCCGGCTCCGGCCGCGGTTCTGGCTCCGGCCGCGGTTCCGGCGCGCGGGGCGCGGCCGAGAGCACGTCGCGCCTGGTGATGCGGCCATGCGGCCCGCTGCCCCGCAGGGCCGAAAGGTCGATGCCGGCGTCGCGGGCGAGGCGGCGGGCGAGCGGGCTCGCGAAGCCTGCCGGAAGACGGCGCGGCAGCCCCGGCCCGCGCGGGGAAGCAGGTTCCATCGCGCCGTTCCCGCCAGCGAGGCGGGCGATCGCGGCGCCGACGGCGACCTCGTCGCCGACCGCGGCCAGCAGTTCGGCGACGGTGCCGCCGACGGGCGCTTCGACCTCGGTCGCGGCCTTGGCCGTCTCCACGGTCGCGACGAGCTGGCCCTTGGCGACCGCGTCGCCCGGCCGGACGTGCCATTCGACCAGGACGGCGGAGTCCATGTACTCCCCGCCGGCGCCGATCAGGCGGATCTCCGTCATCGCGTCACCCCCATGCCCGGACCGCCTCGACGATCGAGGCGGCGCTCGGCACGACCGCCGCCTCTAGCGGCTCGCTGTAGGGGATCGGCAGGTCGTGCGTGCCGATGCGCGCGACCGGTGCGTCGAGATACTCGAACGCGGCCTCGGAGATCTGCGCCGCCACCTCCGCGCCGAAGCCGCCGAAGCGCCAGCCCTCGTTGACGACCACGGCGCGGCTCGTCTTCTTCACCGATGCGACGATCGTCGCGGTGTCGAGCGGGCGCAGCGAGCGCAGGTCCACGACCTCGCAGGAGATGCCCGAACCCGCCAGCGTGTCGGCAGCCTTCAGCGCCTCCAGCACCATGCGCGAGTTGGCGACCAGCGTGACGTCGCTGCCTTCGCGCACGACCGCGGCCTTGCCGATCTCGACGGTATGGTCGCCCTCGGGCACCTCGCCGGTCGTGTTGTAGAGCAGCTTGTGCTCCAGGAAGACGACCGGGTTCGGGTCGCGGATCGCGGCCTTCAGCAGGCCCTTGGCATCGGCCGGGAAGACCGGGCTGACGACCTTCAGCCCGGGGATGTGGCTGACCATCGCCTCCAGCGACTTCGAGTGCTGGGCGCCGGCCCCGGCACCGCCGCCGCCCTGGGTGCGCAGCACCATCGGCACCGAGACCTGCCCGGCCCAGACGAAGTGCAGGATGGACGCCTGGTTGGCCAGCGCGTCGAGGCACAGCGGCAGGAAGTCCGCGTACATGATCTCGATCACCGGCCTCAGGCCCATCATGGCGGCGCCGACGCCCATGCCGGTCATGGTCTGCTCGGAGATCGGGGTGTCGACGACGCGCTCGGCGCCGAACTCCTCCTGCAGGGCGCGGGTCACCTTGAAGACGCCGCCGTAGATGCCGATGTCCTCGCCGTAAAGCACGACGGACGGGTCGGCGCGCATCTCCTCGCGCAGCGCCTCGTTCAGCGCTTCCGCGTAGCGCAGGCGCCGCATCAGGCGGCGCTCCCGTAGTCGTCGGCCCCGTATTCGCCGGCCCCGTATTCGCCGTCGGCAAGGTCCTCGATGCCCGGCATCGGGTCGGACAGCGCCTGCTCGAACGCGCGCTCGACCATCTCCCCGGCCTCGGCCGCCAGCGCGGCCGTCCGTTCGGCGCCGAGATCGCGCTCCAGCAGGGCGCGGGTCCGCGCGATCGGGTCCTTCGGCCGCCAGGCCTCCATCTCCTCCCCGCTCTGGTAGCCGCCCATGTCGCTCGTCGAGAAGCCGGTCATGCGGTAGGTCTTCGCCTCGATGAAGGTGGGACCGCCGCCGTCGCGCGCACGGGCCACCGCCTCGCGCATCGCCCGGTAGACGGCGACGACGTCGTTGCCGTCGACGGCGACGCCGGGCATGCCGTAACCGGCCGCGCGGCGGTGCAGGTCTTCGATGCTGGACTGGAAGCGCGCGTGGACGGTCAATCCGTACTGGTTGTGCTCGCAGAAGAAGACGAGCGGCAGCTTCCACAGCGCCGCCATGTTCATGGACTCGTGGCACACGCCGGTCTGGGCGGCGCCGTCGCCGAAGAAGGTGGCGACGACCCGGCCTCGGCCCTGCGCCTTCAGCGCCAGGGCCTGGCCGACCGCTATGGGCATGCCGCCGCCGACGATCGCGTTGCCGCCCAGCATGCCGGTCGCGCGGTCGGCGATCAGCATGTGCCCGGCACGGCCGCGGCAGTAGCCGGTCGCCCGTCCGAAGATCTCTGCGACGACCCGGCGCAGGTCGAGCCCCTTGCCGATGTAGTGCGCGTGGCCGCGGTGGGTGCTGGTGGCGACGTCGTCGGTGCCGAGCACGGCGGTCGCGCCGATCCCTGCCGCCTCCTGGCCGTCGCAGCGATGGATCGGCCCGCGCGTCCGGCCCTGCTTGTGCAGGTCGCCCAGCTTCTCCTCGAGGCGGCGGACGATCACCATCCGCCGGAACATTTCGACCAGCTCGTCCTGCGACGGCGCGTTCGTCATAGGTGCCCCTGGATCTGATCCATCATGTACGATGTATGATATATCAAACTTGGGCGCGCGCAATCCCGTCCCCGTCCCGTCGCCTGGTACGGCGTCAGACCTCCCCGTTCCGCAACGTCGCGGTGACCCGGTCGGCGGCGTAGCGGATGTCGCGGGTCAGCGCCTCGCGCACGGCCGCCGGATCGCGCGAGCGCAGCGCCTGCAGGATCTGGTCGTGGTTGTCCAGCCCCTGACCGCCCGCGGCGAAGGCGGGATAGATCAGGTTGAGGTAACCGCCGGTCTGCAGCCACAGGCTCTCGATCATCCTGAGCAGGCTCGGCATGCCGCTCGCCTCGTAGATCGAGAAATGGAAGAGCTGGTTCCTCTCCATCACCGTCTTGAAATCGCCGGACCGCGTAGCGGCCACGAGCGCGCGGTTGTGGTCCTCCAGGGCGGCGATGCGGTCGGGCGTCATGTGCGGCGCCGCCTTCTCGGCCGCCAGACCTTCCAGCGCGATGCGGATCTCGATCAGCTCGCGCAGGCGGCCGGGCAGCAGGACCGGGACGTAGACGGAGCGGTTGCGGCCAAGCTCCAGCGCGCCCTCGCTCACCAGCGCGTTCAGGGCGTCGCGGACGGGGGTCGGGCTGACGTCCAGCTTGGAGGCGAGTTGCCGTATCGTGATCTTCTCGCCCGGCGAGAACACGCCGGCGATGAGGGCCTGCTTCAATTGGTCGTAGACCCGCTCGGTAAGCGTCTCGGCGCGGGCGACGGCCCCCAGTACAGCATGCGGCAACGGCGCTCCCCCCGGGCAACACAGCGGACCCGTAGTAGCTATCGCCCGTGGCGGCGGGGCGCAAGCGGGCGGTACCTTCAGCCAGGGTTCCGGACCCGGGTCGGCGGCGTTTGAAACGTGCGGGAACGTCATGGTTCGTCACGGTCCCGGCGCAGCACTCCAGCAGCTCCTCCACCAGTCCCGCCCGGACCTCGCCCCGTATTTCCTTTGCCGCACCGACCACGGCCGTCCCATCCGACAGACGCGGACTGTGTCCGGTTGAGTATTTCCTCTCCCGTGCAACGGGAGAGGGGATATTCAGGCGGTCCGGGGGAGCTTGCCGGTGGGAACCGGCAGGGGCTGGTCGCGCAGGCGGGCCTTCAGGCTGCCCGCGGCCTGCGGCGCGGCGGCGGCCAGCGGGCCGGCCAGTGGACCG
>NZ_DASYHS010000170.1:0-8101 GCF_035998295.1 Arenibaculum sp.
GCGTCGCGTCCGCCTGCTCGAGGCGCTGACCCGGCAGGCCCGCGGGGGCGCCAGGCATGAGGTGGCGGCCGCAGTCGGCTACAGGAGCCCGCGCGCCTTCCAGGCCATGATGCAGCGGATTCTGAGGACATCCGCACGAGATTCCTGAGTTTTGCGGACATGCCCCGGCTTGCCGGGACCCCGTCCGGGCGGTCGGCGTCGCCGCCCCGGTCGTGGAAAGACGCGGGGCTCCTACCTATGCACCCGCAATCGAGGAGCGGGACCGAGCCGGGATGCGCAGCTCGGGCGGCTGGCCGGGCTTGACTCTCCCATGTCGCATTAATATGCGTTTGCATGTAAATTCGGTCGTGTCCGACCGGACGACGGGGCCGGCATACGCAGACGATCGGGAGACGAGGATGGCGGAACGCTCGTTCGCGCGCGAAGTCGAGGACCTGAAGCTCGGCGAGGGCGAGACCTTCCGGGGCGAGGGCATCCTCGCGATCACCAAGGCCCTGCTGCAGTCCGGCGTCGGCTATGTCGGCGGCTACCAGGGCGCGCCGATCTCCCATCTGATGGACGTGCTCGCCGATGCCGAGGACGTGCTCGACGAACTGGGCGTCCATTTCGAGAACTCGGCGTCGGAGGCGGCCGCGGCCGCCATGCTGTCCGCATCGGTGATGTATCCGATCCGCGGCGCGGTCACCTTCAAGGCGACCGTGGGCACCAACGTCGCCTCCGACGCGCTCGCCAACCTCGCGTCGGGCGGCGTTACCGGCGGGGCGCTCGTGATCGTCGGCGAGGACTACGGCGAGGGCTCCTCCATCATGCAGGAGCGCAGCCACGCCTTCGCGATGAAGTCCCAGATCTGGCTGCTCGACCCGCGGCCCAATCTCGAAAGCATCGTCAAGGCGGTCGAGGACGGCTTCGGGCTGTCCGAGGCGTCCAACACGCCGGTGATGCTGCAGGTGCGCATCCGAACCTGCCACGTCCACGGCCGGTTCGTGGCCAAGGACAACCGGCGCCCCTCCTTCACGCTGCGCGAGGCTCTGGAGAATCCCAGGCGCGACACCAACCGGATCGTCCTGCCGCCGGCCTCGTTCCTGCACGAGAAGGAGAAGGTCGAGAAGCGCTGGCCCGCGGCGGTCGAGTTCATCAAGAGCCGCAAGCTCAACGAGCGGTTCGGCCCGGACCAGGGCGAGGTCGGCATCATCCTGCAGGGCGGGATGTACAACAACGCGATGCGGGCGCTGCAGCTCCTCGGATTGGCCGACGTCTACGGCGGGACGGCGGTCCCGCTCTACGTCCTCAACGTCGCCTATCCGCTGATCGACGACGAGCTTGCCGAGTTCTGCGCCGGCAAGAAGTCGGTGCTGATGGTGGAGGAGGGGCAGCCCGAGTTCATCGAACAGTCGCTCGCCCACATCCTGCGCAAGCGTGGGATCGACACCCGCATCGTCGGCAAGGACGTGCTGCCGATGGCCGGCGAGTACACGACCGCCGTCCTCCTGAAGGGCGTCCGCGAGTTCGTGCTGGCCCACGCCCCCCGTCTCCTGGGCAACCAGTCGCCGCTGCCCGATCCCTCGCCGGTGCTGGACGATCCCAAGGTGAAGGCACTGGCGGACGTCGTCCCGGCGCGGCCGGCCGGCTTCTGCACGGGATGTCCGGAGCGGCCGATCTTCGCCGCGATGAAGCTGGTCGAGAAGGATCTCGGCCCTCACCACGTCGCGGCCGATATCGGCTGCCACCTGTTCTCGATCCTGCCGCCGTTCAACATCGGCGCCACGACGATGGGCTACGGCCTGGGGCCCGCCTCCGCGTCCGCGTTCAACGTGGAAGCCGCCAAGCGGCCGATCTCCATCATGGGCGACGGCGGATTCTGGCACAACGGGCTGTCCACCAGCGTCGGCAACGCCGTCTACAACAAGCACGACGGCGTCATCCTGATCGTGGACAACCACTATTCCGCCGCGACCGGCGGGCAGGACATCCCGTCGTCGCGCGCCGAGAACGGGCGGCGCAAGACCAACAACGGCATCGTCGACGCCGTGAAGGGCATCGGCGTCAAATGGGTGCGCCAGATCGACCGCACCTACGACGTCGGCCGGATGCGCGATACCCTCCAGGAGGCGCTGACGACGGCGGAGAAGGGCCCCAAGGTCATCGTCGCCTCCTCCGAATGCATGCTGAACAGGCAGCGCCGCGTGAAGCCCCTCGTCGCCAAGGCGGTGAAGGAGGGCAGGCGGGTGGTGCGCGAGCGCTTCGGCGTCGACGAGGACGTCTGCACGGGAGACCATGCCTGCATCCGCCTGTCCGGCTGCCCGTCGCTGTCGGTGAAGCACCTGGACGATCCGCTGCGCGACGACCCGGTCGCCGCCATCGACAACAGCTGCGTCGGCTGTGGCAACTGCGGCGAGGTGGCGGAGGCCGCCGTGCTCTGCCCGTCCTTCTACCGCGCCGACGTCATCGTCAATCCGACCGGCTTCGACCGCATCCTGGCGAGGGTCCGCGACGCGGTGATCGGGTTCCTGCAGCGTCGGCGCGATGCGCGCCGCATCGTCTTTCCAGCGTGAGGACGGCCATGACCCGCTCCGAGGCGCCCCCGCGGAGCCCCTCCGCCGACAGGCCGATCTCGATAGCCATCCTGGCCATGGGCGGGCAGGGCGGCGGCGTCCTCGCGGACTGGATCGTGACGATGGCCGAGGCCCAGGGCTTCGTCGCGCAGTCGACCTCCGTGCCGGGCGTGGCGCAGCGCACCGGGGCCACGATCTACTACGTCGAGATGCTCGCCGACCGGGGCGCCGGCCAGCCGGTCCTGGCCCTGATGCCGACGCCGGGCGACGTCGACGTCGTGATCGCGGCGGAGTTCATGGAGGCCGGCCGCGCGATCCAGCGCGGGCTCGTCACGCCCGACCGCACCACCCTCATCGCATCGACGCACCGTTCCTACGCGGTGGGCGAGAAGGAGAAGCCCGGCGACGGGATCGGCGACCCGGGCGCGGTGATGGAGGCCTCCGGCATCGCCGCCGGACGCATCATCGCCTTCGACATGGAGGCGCTTGCCGTCAAGGCCGGCAGCGTCGTCTCGGCCGCCCTGTTCGGCGCCCTGGCTGCGGCCGAGGTGCTGCCGTTCCCCCGCGATGCCTTCGAGGCCGCGATCAGGGCCGGCGGCAAGGGCGTCGAGGCGAGCCTGCGCGCCTTCGCCGACGCCTATGCCAGGGCGCGCCAGCATCTGCCGGCGCCGGTGACGCGGACCCCGCCCAAGACGCTGCCGGCACTGCCCGAAACCCTCGGTCATCCGGAACTCGACCGGCTGGTCGCGCGCATCCGCGGCGGTTTCCCGGCCGGCGCGCACGCGCTCCTGATGGCGGGCGTGCGCAAACTCGTCGACTACCAGGACCTGGCCTATGCCGGCGCCTATCTCGACCGTATGGAGGACCTCCTCCGGCGCGACGCGGCGGCGGGCGGGGAGGCCAGGGACTTCGCCTTCACCCGCGAGGCGGCGAAGTACCTGGC
Organism: Arenibaculum sp.; assembly: GCF_035998295.1. NCBI lineage: Bacteria > Pseudomonadati > Pseudomonadota > Alphaproteobacteria > Rhodospirillales > Azospirillaceae > Arenibaculum > Arenibaculum sp. The sequence goes on from NZ_DASYHS010000170.1 coordinate 3,496, forward strand.
GGTGGCGCTCGCCTACGACGACGTGATCCGCGTCGCCGACCTCAAGACCCGTGGCAGCCGGTTCGCGCGCGTACGCGGCGAGGTCGGCATCCGGGACGGCCAGCTCCTCTACACGACCGAGTTCATGCATCCCCGCATGGAGGAGGTGATCGGCACTCTGCCGGCGGGCATCGGGCGGTGGTTCGAGGCCCGGCCCGCCGTGACCGCGCGGCTCGACCGATTCGTGAACCGCGGCCGGCGGGTGCGCACGGGGACCATCTCCTGGTTCCTGGCGCTCTACGCGGTCGCCGGGATGAAGCGCATGCGCCTGCGAACGCTCCGCCACGAACGCGAGATGCGGCACGTCGCCGCCTGGCTCGACCGCGCCGCCGCCATGCTCGGGCGGAACTACGACCTGGCGGTGGAGGTCGTAGCCTGCCGCCGCCTCGTGAAGGGCTATTCCGACACCCATGCGCGCGGCGAGGCGAAGTTCGACAAGGTACTCTCGGCGCTGCCCCTGCTGGCGCATCGCGGCGACGGCGCCGACTGGCTGCGCCGCTTGCGCCAGGCAGCGCTCCTGGACGAGGAGGGCGTCAATCTCGATGGCGCGCTGAAAACGGTGGCGACGCTGGAGAGCTGAGCGGCGTCGCGGGCCGGAACACGTCGCGCAGGAAGACGGTGAGGTCGTTGGCCGGAGGAACCGACGGCACCTGGTACAACATGTCGCCGACGAATCCCCGATGATAGGTGCCGTGGTTGACGACATGGAGGATGATCTCCTCCCGCGTCATCGCCCCCTGGCCGCCGCCGACGAATTCGAAGCGGACCGTCTCGGCGAGTTCGCTCCCGGACAGGCGGTCGGCGAGGGCGACGTACCAGCCGTCCAAGGCCCGTACGGCCGCCCATAGGTCCTCGACGGGCAGGGAACGCTCGGTGTTGCGGGCCGTGTAGCCATGGGGACGCCCTTCGAGATGGGCGCGGAAGATGTCGTCGACGACGAAGACGTGGTTGAGCGTGTGGACCATGTTGCCGAAACGCGTGGGACGCTCCCGCGTCGCGTGATCGCCGGGCAGGGCCATGACGGCCGAGAAGGTGAGTTCGTTCGCCCAGGCCTTGTAGCGGGTCAGCATCCGCATCGTTCCGGCGGCCGGGCGGTCGGCTTCAGGCATCAGCATCTTCTTCCCCTTTAGGCCCGGAGGCGGCATCCTGATCGCACCGACGGCACGGCGGGACAATCGGAACATTGATGTCGGAGCAATCGCGGATGGCGCGGGATTTCATCGCGGTGGCCGACCAGGTCGCGGCGGACATCGCCACCGGGCGCCTGCGAGCGGGTGAGCGCCTGCTGCCGCAGCGGGAATTCGCCTATCGGCATGGCATCGCGGCATCGACGGCCAGCCGCGTGTACGGCGAGCTCGTCCGGCGGGGCTTGGTCATCGGAGAGGTCGGTCGCGGCACGTTCGTGCGCGGCGCCCCGGGGCCCGTCCACCTGCCGCTGGTGGAACCGTCCCCGGCGCCGGTCGACCTCGAGCTGATCTTCCCCGTCTTGCCGGACCACGCCGAGATCCTTGGCGCCGCGCTGGGTAATCTCGTCCGGTCCCGTGCCTTCGCCCAGGCGCTGCGGCCGATCGGCGCGGCGGCGACGCCGGCCGTCCGGGAGACGGCCGCTGGTTTCATGAGCCGGTGCGGCTGGGTGCCCGATCCCGACGACGTCCTGTTCGCCGGCAACGGCCGGCAAGCGATCGCGGCGGCCTTCGCCGCCCTGGCCGGTCCGGGCGCGCGGATCGGGGTCGAGGCCTTGACCTATCCCGTCGCGAAGGGGATCGCGGCGCGTCTCGGCATCACGCTCGTTCCCCTCGGCATCGACGAGCGCGGGCTCGTGCCCGACGCGCTGGCGGCGGCCCACCGCGCCCAGCCCCTCAACGCCGTCTACCTGCAGCCGAGCCTGCACAGTCCGACCGGTGCTACCATGGACGACGCCCGGCGCGGCGAGATCGCGGAACTGCTGCGAACGACCGGTCTCGTGGCCGTCGAGGACGGCATCTACTCGTTCCTGGCGGAGGAGGCGCCGCTGGCCGCGCTGGTGCCCGACCGCGTCGTCTTCGTCGACAGCCTCTCGAAGCGGATCGCACCCGGACTGACGCTGGGCATGCTGGTGGCGCCGAAGGCCCTCGTCGGCCGGCTGGCGGCGGCGTTGCGCTCCGGTGCATGGTCGGCGTCCGGACTGCCCGCCGCCGCGGGCATGCACTGGATGGGAGACGGCAGCGTGCGCCGGATCGTGGAGGCCAAGCGGGCCGACGCGCGGGCGCGCCAGGCGCTCGCGCGCGAGGTGCTGCGCGACCTCGGGCCGAGGGGCGACCCGCGCGCCTATCACCTCTGGCTGCCGCTGCCCGAGCCGTGGCGGGGCGAAGCCTTCGCGGCCGCGGCCCTGCGCCGGGGGATCGCCCTGACCCCCGGGAGCGCGTTCGCGGTCACGCCCGGCCATGCCCCGAACGGGGTGCGCCTCGCACTGGCGTCGCCCGAGCAGTCGGTGCTGGTGCAGGCACTCCGCACCCTGCGGGACCTCGCGAGCGGCGAGATCGAGAGCGATCATACGGAATGAGCCGGACTGCCGGCGTTCCGTCGGCCGCGTGGGATGCGGCGGCGGCCATTGTGTCGCCAGGTGCAATTATGTCTTTGAACGGACGTCCATTCCGGCGCCGGGGCGGGAGTGCGACCATCGTGGTCGCGACTGGTCAGCACAGGATGCTTCGAGATGTCCCGATCCCCGGTTCCCGACAGGCCGATCATGCTCCACCGCCACCGGCTGTCGGGGCACTCGCACCGGGTGCAGCTGTTTCTTTCGCTGCTCCGTCTTCCGTTCGAGATGATCGAGGTCGACCTCCCGGCCCGGGCGCACAAGAGCGAGGGCTTCCTCGCCATGAACCCGTTCGGCCAGGTGCCCGTCATCGAGGACGGCGATCTGGTCCTGGCGGACTCGAGCGCGATCCTGCTCTACCTCGCGTCGCGCTACGACGCGTCCCGACGCTGGTATCCCGAGGGTCCGGTCGAGCAGGCGCGGATCCAGCGTTGGCTCACCGTCGCGGCCGGACAGCTCGTGAACGGGCCGGCGGCCGCCCGGCTGGTCCAGGTGTTCGGCGCCAGGATCGACCATGGCCGCGCCAAGGCCATAGCGGCCGCCCTCTTCGAGATCCTCGACAAGGAACTCGACGGGCGCCTCTTCGTCGTCGGCGACTGCCCGACGATGTCGCTAACAAGTCAAGTTGTCCGGCGGCCGTAACACGTGAGTTGTCCGCTTCGTTCACGATCCGGTCCGGGGGGCATGCCCCCCGGACCGGATCGTGCGGCGTGGAAGCGTGTCACGCCGCCTGGGTTTGGACGGCCCGCGCAGCGCCGTCGGGGCCGTAGCGGCCGATGCAGCGCGGCCCATAGAACAGGGCCAGCGTGCTGTCGTCGTACTGGCGCACCTGGACCGTGGCCTTGACGAAATGCGGCCGCAGCGGGCTCGGCTCGATCTGCAGCCTGAGCCGGCCGAAGGTCACGGTGTTGTCGTTGCCGACCACCCGGTCCTCCTGGTGGCACAGGATCTCGTCCAGCTCGCCACCAGCCCACGATACCAGCGCCGTGCCCGGCTCGGCCGCGTCCACCGCGAAGCGCCGGTTGTGCGCCGGCAGGTAGACCTCCGCCAGGAACCGGTTGGCAGCATCCATGGTCGTGATGCCGGCATCGGCCAGTTCCTTGACCAGGCGGTCCTGTAGCGTGCCGAACATCCGCTCCGAGCGGCCCCGCGCCTCCGGCGAATAGGCGGCGATGTGGCGGATGCCCAGCTGCTTCAAGGCACGGCCGACCTGGGTCAGGTGGTGGCGGTCGACCGACTCGCCGGCCTTGGGCGTGTGGAAGTAGTGGCTGCCCCGGTCGGTATAGAGCGAGCAGAACAGGCCGTGCCTCTCGATCGTCTCCCGCAACCCCCGGAAGCTCGAGGCCGTGCCCTCCTCCTCGACCAGGAAGGCCGAGTAGATCTCGCTGGTCGCGTCGTCCAGGGTCACGATCAGGTCGACCTGGCGCCCGAGCGCCGGCAGCCACAGGTGCTGCGAGCCGTCCTGGTGCAGCATCAGCCCCGGCAGCGGCTTGCGCGGCCGCCGCTTGCGATGCGCCGAGCGCCTGGGCGCCGGCCGTATCAGGCCAGAGGCGTGCAGCACGCTCTTGGTCCAGCCGTAGCTCGCCGTCAGCCCATGCTTCTCCTGCGCCCGCTCATGGAAGTGCTTCACCGTCCACCCTCTGTAGCGATCCCGATACAACGACACCACCCGCTCGACCTCGTCCACCGCGATCCGGTGCGCGCTCGCCTTGCCCAGCCGACGGTCCAGCAGACCGTCCGGCCCCTCCTCCGCGTAGCGCTGGCGCTGGCGCAAGAACGTCCGCTCCGAAACCCCCAGCCACTCCGCCGCCTCCGTCGCGCTCAGCCGCCCGCGACGGAACCGATCGTGGATCTCCTCGAATTTCATCTCCTGTAGTCCCTGCAGCACCTCCGTCCGCCTCATCTCCGCCCCCATAACCAAGCTGGAGCGATTCTAAGATCGGACAGATCACTTGCTACATACCCCGGACACATGACGTGTTACCGACA
>NZ_DASYHS010000196.1:0-14302 GCF_035998295.1 Arenibaculum sp.
GGGTGCCCGGGGTGCCTGGTCCGTCTTCGAGATCGAGAAGCGGCCGGGCGCACCGACGCCGCCGCATACCCACGCCTGGGACGAGGCATATTACATCCTCTCGGGGGCGGTCGAGATGATGCTGGGCGAGCGCGTCTTCGAGGCGGGCGCCGGCACCTTCGTCCGCATCCCGCCCAACACGGTCCACGCCTTCACGGGCCGCGCCGCGCCGGGGACGCGGCTGCTGACGCTGCTGGCGCCCGCCGGGGCGGAGGCCTTCTTCGCCGACCTTGACCGCTACGCGTCGTCCGAAGCGCCAGATATGGAGAAGGTCATTGAGATCGCGGTGCGCCACGGTGTGCGGCCGGTGCTTGATGGGGGCTGAGCAGCGGGGGCATTTTTCCGACCTGACAGTAGGATGATCAAGGTCGAGGTAATCAAGGGACCCATATTGCGCGCGACGATTCGGCTGCTCCCAAGTTGGGACATGACGGGACAACCCACGTTGACCGGGGCGACGCCCCGGCGTACGTTAGATCCATAATGGTGCCATTATGGAGCCATCCATGCCGGTAAACCTGTCGATCAAGAATGCGCCAGACGATGTCGTTAGTCGCCTCAGAGCACGTGCCGAGCGGAATCACCGCTCGCTGCAAGGGGAACTGATGGCGATCATCGAGGAGGCGGTTCAGGAACATCGCCCGCTCTCTGCTGATGATGTGCTGGCAGAGGTCCGGCGCCTCCGCCTGTCCACGCCACCCGAATCCGCCGATATGGTGCGAGAAGACCGCAATGGCCGCTAAGGTGGTTGATGCCTCGGCTATCGCTGCCCTGCTCTTCGGCGAGCCGGAAGCCGGTTCCGTCGCCGATCAGCTGCGCGATGGCCAGCTGTTCGCGCCGCCGTTGCTGTGGCTCGAGGTCGCCAACGTCTGTCTCAAGAAGATGCGGCGGCATCCGGAGCTGCGGACATCCTTGCGGGCCGCCTTCCGTCTGCTGGACGGCCTGACGATCGAGCGCGCGGACGTCAACCACGGCGAGGTATTGGACATGGCGAACAACGCCGGCCTCACCGTCTACGATGCCAGCTATCTATGGCTTGCCCGGAAGGTGGACGCAGCACTGGTGACACTTGACCAGCAACTGGCATCTGCCGATGCCACCGTACCTCAAAAACGGGTATAGCATCGTCAGCATAGCAGACAGAGCGCACCCCAAGAGGCAATGCGGACTACATGACTATTACCGCGGAAAGCGGTATCCCCTACAGGAACGCACAGCACGTCAGCTATAGCATGCTAACTTAGCATTACAGTCGCGTTAGGGCGGCCCCCGTCTGTTGATCCAGGCTTTGGGAGATCGCCATGTCCGGTGTTCCCGTCGAGGACCTGCTGGGGCCGTGGTCAAGCGAGCTGCGCAGTGTCAACTGGCGGGAGCGAGTATTGCAGCCTACCTACAGCGGGCAGTCGAACGGCCGCGTCAGTTCGGCCGTTGCCGGCGCCGCGCTCCTCGCGGGATTCAATCCTCGGCCGGCCCACTTGGCTGGGATGCGCAACGAAGTGTAGAGCGTGGCGTCCCCTACGGGATTCGAACCCGTGTCGCCGCCGTGAAAGGGCGGTGTCCTAGGCCTCTAGACGAAGGGGACGGCGAGGCGTGGGCGGGTAGATACAAGGCGTAGGCGGGCAAGTCAAACCGTTTTTGCCCGCTCCTACTCCCGGCCGCCGCCGTCACCGCGGGCCGGGGCCGCGTCCTCGATCATCAGCTGCACGCCGTCATTGCCGTTCCAGCGGTCGACCCGCAGATGACCGACCAGGTGCAGGGGCGCTCCGCCGCTCTTCAGCAGCAGCTGGCCGAGCTCGGTGTCTAGCGCACGGAACGCCATCGCCTTCAGGCGCGTGCCCGGGCCGGCGGTCAGGAAGCAGCGGACGTGGTTCGCGCCCACCACGTCGGCGCGCGCGACGCGCGCGTCCGGCACCGCGAAGCGCGGCTCGGGGTTGGCGGTGCCGAAGGGGCCTAGACGCGCCAGAAGCTCCACCAGCGCCGGCGTGGCGCCGGCCAGGGAGATGGCGCCGTCGACCTCCAGCGTCGGCACCAGCGGGCCGCCGGCGGCCTGGCGGGCGGCGATGTGGGCGGCGAGGAAGCGCTTCAGCTCGGCCATGCGCTCGGCCGCGACCGTGAAGCCCGCCGCCATGCGGTGGCCGCCGCCGTTGATCAGCAGCCCGGCATGGCGCGCCGCGATCACCGCCTCGCCCAGATCGACGCCGCGCACCGAACGGCCCGACGCCTTGCCGATACCCTCCTCGACCGCGACGACGCAGGCCGGGCGGTTGTAGCGCTCCTTCAGGCGCGCGGCGACGATGCCGATCACGCCGGGATGCCAGCCGTCGCCGGCCACGAACACCAGCTCGCCCATCGGCGCGGGGTCGGCCTCCACCGCCGCCAGCGCCTGCTCCAGAACCGCGCCCTCCACCGCCTTGCGCTCGGCGTTGTGGGCGTCGAGCCGGGCCGCGAGCATCGCGGCCTCCGCCGGATCGTCGGTCGACAGCAGGCGCGCGCCCAGGTCCGCCGCCCCTACCCGGCCACCGGCGTTCACCCGCGGGCCGAACACGAAGCCGGCATGGTAGGCGTCCGGCCGCTCCTGCAGGCGGCACAGGTCCGACAGCGCCGCGATCCCGGTATTGGTGCGCCGGGCCATCACCTTCAGGCCCTGGGCCACCAGCGCCCGGTTCAGGCCGGTCAGGGGCACGACGTCGCACACCGTGCCGAGCGCCACGAGGTCCAGCCACGACAGCAGGTCCGGCTCCGGCCGGCCGTCGCGGTACCAGCCCGCCCCGCGCAGCAGCCGGTTGACCGCCACCACCAGCAGGAAGGCGACGCCGGCCGCGCACAGCGTCTTGTGCGGCGAGGTCTCGTCGAGACGGTTCGGGTTGACCACCGCGAGCGCGCGGGGCAGGCGCGCTTCCGCGGCGTGGTGGTCGACGACGATCACCTCCAGCCCGCAGCCGGCCGCCGTCTCCAGCGGCTCGAACGCCGTCGTGCCGCAGTCGACCGTGATCACCAGGCGCACGCCGGACGCCGCCAGCCCTTCCAGCGCCGGCCCGTTCGGGCCGTAGCCCTCGGCGATCCGGTCGGGGATGTAAACGACGAGGTCGCCGCCGGCCGCGCGGAAGAAGCGACGCAGCAGCGCCGAGGAGGTGGCGCCGTCGACGTCGTAGTCGCCGAACACCGCCGCCTTCTCCCCGCCCATGATCGCGGCCGCGACCCGCCGCGCCGCCAGATCCATGTCCTTGAGGTGGCACGGGTCCGGCAGCAGGGCGCGCAGCGTCGGGGCGAGGAAGGTCGCCGCCCCGTCCATGCCGACGCCGCGCGCGGCCAGCACGCGGGCCACCACCTCCGGCAGGCCGTGGCCCTGGGCGAGCGCCAGCGCCAGCCGGTCGTCGGCGGCGCTGGCGAGCCAGCGCCGGCCGGTCGCCGACCGCTCGACCGCGAGGAAGGCGGGGGCGGAACCGGAGACGGGGGCGGAAACGGGGGCTGTTTGGGTCAGTATCTCGCTCACGACCTGCGGCCGGCCCGGCCGGCGGCTCCTCCGGGGCTCATCGTCCCCCTGGATGCACGGCGGGCGGGCCGCGGGTCAAGCGACATCGGCGAAGGGCAGCCTCTCACGCATCCATCGGGATGAAGCCGGTCTTGCGGCGGAAATTGTGGTGCGCCTCGATGTAGCGCACCGTGCCGCTCTTCGAGCGCATGATCACGGAATGGGTCACCGCCCCGCCGGCGAAGCGGCGCACGCCCTGCAGCATCGGGCCGGTCGTGACGCCGGTCGCGGCGAACATCACGTTGCCGCTCGCCAGCTCGTGCAGATCGTATTTCCGGTTCAGGTCCTGGATGCCCCAGCGTGCGGCGCGTGCCTTCTCCTCGTCGTTGCGGAACAGCAGCCGGCCCTGGAACTGGCCGCCGATGCAGCGCAGCGCCGCCGCCGCCAGCACGCCTTCCGGCGCGCCGCCCGAGCCCATGTAGATATCGAGGCCGGTATGGGCCTGGCTGGTCGCGATCACGCCCGAGACGTCGCCGTCCGAGATCAGGTTGATGCGGGCACCCGCCTCGCGCACGCGGGCGATCAGCTCGGCATGGCGCGGCCGGTCGAGGATGCAGACCAGCAGCTCCGATACGTCGGCGCCCTTGGCGCGGGCGAGGTTCTTGAGGTTGTTCGCGACCGTCTCGTCGAGGTCGACCACGCCCTCGGGCAGGCCGGCGCCGACGGCGATCTTGTCCATGTAGACGTCGGGGGCGTTCAGGAACCCGCCCTCCTCCGCCATGGCGACGACGGCCAGCGCGTTCGGCCCGCCCTTGGCGGTGATGGTCGTGCCCTCCAGCGGGTCGAGGGCGATGTCGATCTTCGGCCCGCCGCCGCCGACCTTCTCGCCGATGTAGAGCATCGGCGCCTCGTCGCGCTCGCCCTCGCCGATCACGACCGTGCCGTCGATCGCCAGGCTGTTCAGCGCCTGGCGCATGGCGTCCACCGCAGCCTGGTCGGCCGCCTTCTCGTCCCCGCGCCCGACCAGCAGCGATGCCGCGAGGGCGGCCGCCTCGGTCACGCGAACGGCCTCCAGCGCGAGGTTGCGGTCCATCGTCTGCGGTTGCTCTGCCATTTGTTCTTCTCCCCCTCGGGATTCTTGTCGTTACGGTTGGTTCAGAACGTCTCGATACGGATCATCCGCGGCGGCTCGAGGACGGCGTCGAAGGTCTCGATCGTGCGCAGCGCGCGCAGCATCGCCGCCTCCTCGGTATCGTGGGTGGTCAGGACCACCGGCACGGCCTCCTCCGGGGAGCGTCCCCGCTGCAGGAACGATTCCATCGACACCCGCTCGTCGCGCAGCGCCGCGGCGATATCGGCTATCACACCGGGGCGGTCGACGACCATCAAACGCACGTAGTAAGCCCCCTTTCGCGCCGAAATGGGCGCCGGGCGCATCCGGGTCAGCCCGGGCGCCGGCACCGCGAAGGTCGGCGTGCGGCGGCCGCGCGCGACGTCGACCAGGTCCGCGACCACCGCCGAGGCGGTCGGCCCGCCGCCGGCCCCGCGGCCGACCAGCAGGACCTTGTCGACGAAGTCGCCGTCGGCGACGACCGCGTTGAACACCCCGTCCACCGCCGCGATCGGGGCGCCGACCGGCACCATGCAGGGATGGACGCGCTGCTCGATCCCGTCGTCGGTCCGGCGCGCGATGCCCAGCAGCTTGATGCGGTAGCCGAGCTCGGCCGCGTACTGGATGTCGACCGCGGTGACGTGTCGGATGCCCTCGACGTGCACGGCGCCGAAATCGACCTCGCAGCCGAAGGCGAGCGCGGTCAGGATCGCGAGCTTGTGGGCGGCGTCCACGCCGTCGACGTCGAAGCTCGGGTCGGCCTCGGCGTAGCCCAGGCGTTGCGCCTCGGCCAGCACGTCCTCGAAGCCGCGGCCCGTCTCGCGCATCTCGGTCAGGATGTAGTTGCAGGTGCCGTTCAGGATGCCGTGCACTTCCCGGATCGCGTTGGCGGCCAGCCCTTCGCGCAGCCCCTTGATCGCCGGGATGCCGCCTGCGACCGCCGCCTCGTAGCCGAGCGTCAGCCCGCGCTCCTCGGCTGCGCGCGCCAGCGCCGTGCCGTGATGGGCGAGCAGCGCCTTGTTGGCGGTCACCACGTCCTTGCCGGCGGCCAGCGCCGCCTCGACCAGCGCGCGCGCGACGCCGTCGGAGCCGCCGATCAGCTCGCACACCACGTCGACCTTGGGATCGGTCGCGAGCGATACCGGGTCGTCGTGCCAGCGCACGGCCGACAGGTCCACGCCCCTGTCGGCGCCGCGGCGCCGGGCGCTGACGGCGGTGACGACGAGCGGCCGGCCGCAGCGCAGCGCCAGAAGGTCCTGCTGGCGCCCGAGCAGCGCCGCGACGTTCGCGCCGACGGTCCCGAGCCCGGCGATCCCGATCCTGAGCGGCCCCGTCACGACGCCTTCGCCTTCACGGGCTGTTTTCGGTCAGCCACGGCATTCACCCCCTGGGATTGGAAGAACTGCTTGATGCTCCGGCACGCCTGCCGGATGCGGTGGACGTTCTCGACCAGCGCGAGGCGGACATGGCCGTCGCCGTACTCGCCGAACCCGATGCCCGGCGCCACCGCGACCTTCGCCTCCTGCAGCAGCATCTTGGAGAACTCCAGGCTGCCCATGGAGGCGAAGCGGGGCGGAATCGGCGCCCAGGCGAACATGCTGGCCGGCGGCGACGGCACGTCCCATCCGGCCGCCGCCAGCCCCTCGATCAGCACGTCGCGCCGCTGGCGGTAGGTCCGCCGCATCTCGTCGACGCAGTCCTGCGGGCCGTTCAGCGCCGCCGTCGCGGCCACCTGGACCGGCGTGAAGGCGCCGTAGTCGAGATAGGACTTTATGCGCGCCAGCGCGCCGATCAACCGTCGGTTCCCGCAGGCGAAGCCGATGCGCCAGCCGGCCATGCTGTAGGTCTTGCTCATCGAGGTGAACTCGACCGCGATGTCGCGCGCGCCGGGGATCTGCAGGATCGAGGGCGGCGGCTCGCCGTCGAACCACACCTCGGCATAGGCGAGGTCGGACAGGATGTAGATGCCGTGCTGCAGGCAGAACTCGACGACCGGGCGGTAGAAGTCCAACCCGACCACCTGCGCCGTCGGGTTGGACGGATAGTTCAGCACCAGGGCCAGGGGCTTGGGCACCGAGTGGCGCACCGCACGCTCGAGCTGCTCCAGGAAGGTGAAGTCCTGGCCGACCGGCAGGTGCCGGATCGCGGCCCCGGCGAGAATGAAGCCGAAGGGATGGATGGGATAGCTGGGGTTCGGCACCAGGATCACGTCGCCCGGGCTGGTGATCGCCTGGGCGAGGTTGGCCAGCCCCTCCTTCGAGCCGATCGTGACGCAGATCTCGCTCTCCGGATCGAGCTCGACGCCGAAGCGCCGCCGGTAATACGCCGCCTGCGCCCGGCGCAGGCCGGGGATCCCGCGGGAGTTCGAGTAGCGGTGCGTCTTCGGGTCGCGCACGGCCTCGACCAGTTTGTCGACGATGTGCTGCGGGGTGGGCAGGTCCGGGTTGCCCATGCCGAAGTCGATGATGTCCTCGCCCGCGGCCCGCGCCCGCGCCTTCATGGCGTTGACCTCGGCGAAGACGTAGGGAGGGAGCCGCTTGACGCGGTGAAAATCCGTACTGCTCATCGGGAGCCCCGAACCTCGTGACCCAGGGAAGCGAAAAGATCCCCGCGTGGCCCGCGGGGGGCACAATACTTACCCCGCACCCCTCGGATAATCGAGGGGTTTCGAAGGCCCTGGCGCCGTCAACGCGACGTCTTCACGGCCGCCCCGTCACCGCGCGGGCGGGGCCGCCGGCACCGGCAGGTCGCCGGCGACCGGCGGGACCTCGCCGGAAAGGGCGGGGATCTCCGGCACGGGCGGCAGCGGCGGCGCGTCGCGGGCCTCCAGCGCGGCGCCCGCGGCGCGCGTCTCCTCGCGCTCGGTCGTGAGGGAATTGAGCAGCGCCTGGCGCTCCGCCGGCGTGCGCACGCCCTGCGGGCGCGGCGGCACGCTCGCGAGGTTCGGCCATTCCCCGGTTCCGCCGGCCGCGCGGCGTATCAGCGTCGGCGGCTCGCCCGGCTCGGGCAGGTCGGCGCCACCGCCCAGCAGGTCGAGCAAGGGAGAGTTCGCGCACGCCCCCAGCAGCAGCAGCGCCGCGAGCGCCATCGGTTTTGTCATGTCGTCCTCCGGGCCGGCTGCGTCGAAAGGGCGCGGCGGCGCCGGGCCCGTTCACGGCGCCTGCCACAACGCGGCAATGAAACTTCGGCCCCGATGTTGTATCAATTCGGCTGACGCGACAAGCCCGGCCCGGCCGGACGACCGAAGGCGGCGGTCGCGCAGAGGAGATCGTGCCATGGCCGACGAGAAGGCCCCCGAGGTCAAGTTCCCCGATCCGGTCGAGATGTCGAAGGCCATGACCCGGATCGCCGAGCAGAGCCAGCGCCTCGTCTCCGAGTTCCTCGCCCGCCAGGCCAAGGAGCCCGGCACGGCGTCGCCGGACCCGCTGAACATCGGCGGCGCCTTCCTCGAGATGACGGCGCGCATGATGGCCGACCCGGTCAAGCTGATGCAGGCGCAGGTCTCGCTGTGGCAGGACTACCTGACCTTGTGGCAGCGCACGACCCAGCGCTTCCTCGGCCAGGACGCGGCACCGGTGATAGCCCCCTCCAAGGAGGACCGCCGGTTCAAGGACAGCGCCTGGGACGAGAACACGCTGTTCGACTTCATCAAGCAGAGCTACCTGCTGAGCGCACGCTACCTGCAGACCTCCGTCCGCGAGGTCGAGGGGCTCGACGATAAGACCAAGAACAAGGTCGACTTCTACACCCGCCAGTTCGTCGACGCGATGGCGCCCAGCAACTTCGTGCTGACCAACCCGGAAGTGCTGCGCATGACGCTGGAGAGCGGCGGCGAGAACCTGGTCAAGGGGCTGGAGCACCTGCTGGACGATCTGGAGCGCGGCAAGGGCCAGCTCTCGATCAAGATGACGGACTACGAGGCGTTCCAGGTCGGCAAGAACGTCGCCGTCACTCCCGGCAAGGTCGTCTACCAGAACGACCTGATGCAGCTGATACAGTACACGCCGACCACCGGGCAGGTGGCGCGGCGGCCGCTGCTGATCATGCCGCCCTGGATCAACAAGTTCTACATCCTGGACCTGCGCGAGAAGAACTCCTTCATCAAATGGGCGGTGGACCAGGGCAACACGGTGTTCGTGATCTCCTGGGTCAATCCCGACGAGAACCTCGCGGCCAAGGACTTCGGCGACTACATGATCGAGGGGCCGCTGGCGGCGCTGGACGCGATCGAGAAGGCGACCGGCGAGCGGGAGATCAACGTCGTCGGCTACTGCATCGGCGGCACGCTGCTGTCCTGCACGCTGGCCTACATGGCGGCCAAGGGCGACGACCGCGTCGCGAGCGCCACCTTCCTGACCGCGATGACCGACTTCGCGGAGGCGGGGGAGCTGTCGGTCTTCATCGACGAGGAGCAGCTGAGCGCGCTCGAGGAGCGGATGGAGGACAAGGGCTACCTCGACGCCAACGCGATGGCGACGACGTTCAACATGCTGCGCGCGAACGACCTGATCTGGTCCTTCGTCGTCAACAACTACCTGCTGGGCAAGGACCCCTTCCCGTTCGACCTGCTGTACTGGAACAGCGACAGCACCCGCATGCCGGCGGCGATGCACAGCTTCTACCTGCGCAACATGTACCAGAAGAACCTGCTGGTGCAGCCCGGCGGCATCACCCTGAAGGGGGTGCCGATCGACCTGCGCACGATCAAGACGCCGGCTTTCCTGCTGTCGACCAAGGAGGACCACATCGCGCCCTGGAAGTCGACCTACGCGGCGACCCAGATCTTTTCCGGGCCGGTGAAGTTCGTCCTGTCCGCCTCGGGCCACATCGCCGGCGTCGTCAACCCGCCGGCGGCCGGCAAGTACTGCCATTGGGTCAACGCGAAGCTGCCGAAGAGCCCGGAGCAGTGGCTGGAGGGGGCGAAGCAGGCCCCCGGCTCCTGGTGGCCGGAATGGGGCAAGTGGCTGCAGCGCCATGCCGGCGGCAAGGTTCCGGCCCGCGTCCCCGGCGAGGGCGGCCTGCCCGCGCTCGAGGACGCGCCCGGCAGCTACGTCGCGTCGCGCGTGGTGTGAGGCCGTCAGGCCGTCCGGTAGGAACCGGCGAGCTCGACATAGTGCGCGGCCTGGCGGGCGAAGCCGGCGATCTCGTCCGCGGTCAGGTCGCGCAGCTTGCGCGCCGGGCTGCCGGCCCACAGCTCGCCGCGGGGCACGCGCTTGCCCGGCGTCACCAGCGCCCCCGCCGCCACCATCGCCCCGCTCTCGACCACGGCGCCGTCCATCACGCAGGCCTTCATGCCGATGAAGGCGCCGTCATCGACCGTGCAGGCGTGCAGCAGCGCCATGTGCCCGACCGTCACGCCGTCGCCGACATAGGTCCCCTGCCCGCGCGAGGCCACGTGGATCACGGTGCCGTCCTGGATGTTGGTGCGCCTGCCGACGCGGATCTCGTTGACGTCGCCGCGGACGACGCAGCCGAACCAGATGCCGCTGTCCTCGCCGATCACGACGTCGCCGATCACGGTGGCGGTCGGCGCGACGAAAGCCGTCCGGTCGATCTGCGGGGTCTTGCCGCGGTGGAGCAGGATCAGGGCGGACATCGGATCTCCTCGATTGAGAGCAAGGGGCGGAGTGCGTCGGCGCGGCGCCGGCGCGATTCTGGCCGCCATTCTGGAAGACGCGCGGGTCATCGGCAAGGCGCGGCAGGATCGGCCCCGGCACTGGCCACGGCACTGGCCCCGGCACTGGAGGACGGATGACCACGGATTGGGACTGGATCGGGGAGGAGCTGGACGCGCATGGATGCGCCATCCTCCCCGGCCTGCTGGCCGAGGCGCAGTGCGAGGCGCTCGCCGCGGAATACGGTCGGGACGAGCGCTTCCGCAGCCGCGTCGTCATGGCCCGGCACGGCTTCGGCCGGGGCGAGTACAAGTACTTCGCCCACCCGCTGCCCGCCGTCGTGGCGACGCTGCGCACGACGCTCTACCCGCCGCTGGCAGGGATCGCGAACCGCTGGAACGCGGCGATGGGCCTCGACCAGCGCTTTCCGGACGACCACGCGGCCTTCCTGGAGCGCTGCCACGAGGCCGGCCAGACGAAGCCGACGCCACTGCTGCTGGAATACGGGGCCGGCGACTACAACTGCCTGCACCAGGACCTGTACGGCGAGCACGTGTTCCCGCTCCAGGTCGCGGTCCTGCTGTCCGAACCCGGCCGCGACTTCACCGGCGGCGAGTTCGTGCTGACGGAGCAGCGCCCACGGATGCAGTCGCGGGTCGAGGTCGTACCACTGCGCCGCGGCGACGGGGTGGTCTTCCCGGTCCATCATCGCCCGGTCCGGGGTACCCGCGGCACCTACCGCGTCGTCCTGCGCCACGGCGTCAGCCGCCTGCGCGCGGGCCGCCGGCACACGCTGGGCATCATCTTCCACGACGCGCGGTGACGGACGGCGGGAGAGGACCTATTTCCGGAGCGCCCTCAGCCGTTCCAGCGCCTCGCGCGCGGCTTTGAGGCCGGCGTCGGCGTCCGGCGCCGGGGGAAGGTCCTGCCGGCTGGCGAAGGTACCGTGGCGCCAGCCCTCGGCGATCGCCGCAGCACCCAGGCCGGCGGACCGGCCGTCGAGGGCGAACACGGACGTGTCCTCGGCCCCTACCCGGCCGTCCTTGACGGTACCGACCTCGATCACGGGCTGGGTCACCGTCGCAGCACCGCCGTGATCGACCCGCAGCGAGGTGACGCGGATCTCCACCGCATCGGCCCCGTCCAGGCGCCCGCGCAAGGCGTCCATCATCCGCCCGACGACCGCGTCGCGCTCGGCCGCGTCGCGGTGCAGGACGCCGACGACCTGGCCCAGCCTCTCGCGCAGGCGCGTCTCGGCATCGGTCCCCGCACCCCCGAGGTCGAGCCGGATCGCCGCACCGGGTGCCGCGGCCTGTCGCGTACCCGGCGCCTGGCCGGAAGCGGGGCGCGCCTCGGCCACGTCGCCGCGCAGACTGCCGGGCACGCCGAAGGGGAAGAAGCCGACGCCGCCGATCGTGTTCATGGCCTCACCTGCCGCATGCCCGATCGTAGCACGGGTGCGCGCCCGCGGGAAACAACCGTCAGGGGAACAGCGGCGCCTGCTCCAGCCCCATCGTCTCGATCAGCCCGTGCATCACGTTCATGTTCTGCACGGCCTGGCCCGAGGCGCCCTTGACCAGGTTGTCGAGCACGGAGAGCACGATCGCGCGGCCCGGCAGCCGGTCGCGGAACACCGACACATGCACCTCGTTTGAGCCGCGGACGTGCCGGGTATGGGGCACGGTGCCCGCCGGCAGGACGCGGATGAACGGCTCGTTGCGGTAGCGCTCGGCCAGGGCCGCGCGCAGGTCGTCGGCCGTGCGCGCACCGGCGAGCCGGACATAGGTCGTGATGAACTCGCCCCGGTTCATCGGGATCAGGTGCGGGGTGAAGGCCATGGTGACCGGGCGGCCGGCGGCCAGCGACAGTTCCTGCTCCATCTCCGGCATGTGGCGGTGGCGGCCGACGCCGTAGGCGTGCATGCCCTCGCTTACCTCGGTGAAGAGGTTCTGCTGCTTGGCGTCGCGCCCGGCGCCGCTGACGCCGGACTTGGCGTCGACGATGATGTCCTCGGCCTCGACCAGCCCGTCCAGGAGCAGCGGCAGCAGCGGCAGCAGGGTCGCGGTCGGATAGCAGCCGGGATTGGCGACCAGGCGCGCGTCGCGGACGGCGCGCCGGTTCAGCTCGGTCAGGCCGTAGACCGCCTGCGTCTGCAGCTCGACCGCCCGGTGCTCGTGCCCGTACCACTCCGCATAGAGGGCCGGGTCGGCGAGGCGGAAATCGGCCGACAGGTCGACGACCCTCAGCGCGTGCGGGAGAGCCGCGATGATCTCCTGCGTGGTGCCGTGGGGCAGCGCGCAGAACACGAAATCGATGCCGGACCAGTCCACCTGATCGATCTTCACGAGGTCCGGCAGCCCGAGATGGCCGAGATGCGGGAACACCTCCGTCAGGGGTCGGCCGGCCTGCCGCTCCGCCGTCAGCGCCGCGATGCGGGCGGCGGGATGGCGCGACAGCAGGCGCACGAGTTCGGCGCCGGTGTAGCCGCTGGCGCCGAGGATGGCGATCCTGATGGTCTCGACCGAATTGGGCATCGGGAGTCTCCGCGTGGGAACCGGGGTCTCTCAAACACGACAGGGCGCCCCGGTCGGGACGCCCTGCCAACGACGATATTCGCGGTGGTTCGTGAGGCGGTGCCGGTCAGCGCTTCGAGAACTGGAAGCTGCGGCGCGCCTTCGCCTTGCCGTACTTCTTGCGCTCGACGACGCGGGCGTCGCGGGTCAGGAAGCCGGCGGCCTTGAGCGGCGGGCGCAGGCCCGGCTCATAGTAGGTGAGGGCCTTGGAGATGCCGTGCCGGACCGCGCCGGCCTGGCCCGAGAGCCCGCCGCCGGTGACGGTGCACACGACGTCGTACTGGTCGACCCGGGCCACCACCTCGAACGGCTGGTTGATCATCATCCGCAGGACGGGGCGGGCGAAGTACACCGCGATCTCGCGGTCGTTCACGGTGATCCGGCCCGTGCCGGGCTTGATCCACACGCGGGCGACCGCGTCCTTGCGCTTGCCGGTCGCGTAGGCGCGGCCGAACGCGTCCAGCTTCGGCTCCGGCAACTCCGACGCCTCGGCCACCGGGGAGGGAGCCTGCGTCTTCAGGTCGGCGAGAGACTGGATGACCTGCGCCATGGTTACGCGATCCTCTTGTTCTTCGGGTTGCGGGCGCCGAGATCGAGGGTCTCGGGCTGCTGGGCCTCGTGCGGGTGGGACGGTCCGGCATAGACCTTCAGGTTGCGCATCTGCTGCCGACCGAGCGGCCCGCGCGGAACCATCCGCTCGACCGCCTTCTGGATCACGCGCTCCGGATAGCGGCCGTCGAGGATCTGCCCCTTCGAGCGCCCCTTGATGCCGCCGGGATAGCCGGTGTGCCAGTAGAAGATGTCGTCGTTGCGCTTGTTGCCGGTCAGGCGCACCTTCTCGGCGTTCACGACGATGATGTTGTCACCGCAGTCGATGTGCGGGGTATAGGCCGGCTTGTGCTTGCCGCGCAGCATATTGGCGACGATGCTCGCCATGCGCCCGAGAACGAGACCGTTCGCGTCGATCACGTACCACTTCTTCTCGACCTCGGACGGCTTCAGGGACAGGGTCTTCATAGCCACTCTCACGAGAATAACCGGATACGGCACAAGGCCGCGCCCCGCACCGAAGTGGCCGCACATATACGGCGGCGCCCCCTGCCCGTCAACGGGAAAAAGCACCGCGAATAAGGGGTTTAGTGTTATGGTATTATGATACCGGAAACGTAAACCGCTGAAAACATGGGCTAATTTCTGCGAAATGACCTTCCGGGTATCATGATACCGCGCCGGGTGGCACCGAGTAGGTCCCGCTCGCATGGGCCACCGGCTCCGCCTCGCCTTCCGGGAAGATCAGGACGTCGCCATAGGCCAGCCGCTTGCCGAGCTTCAGGAGCCGCGCCTCGGCGACCACCGGGGCCGGCCTGGGGCGGCGCAGGAAGTTGATGGTCATGCTCGTGGTGACGGCCAGCTCGACCCGGCCGATCCGGCTGAGCACCGCGGCGTAGAGCGCCACGTCGGCGAGGCCGAACAGCGCCGGCCCGGTGATCGT